>CAYQTN010000011.1:0-207 GCA_964420445.1 uncultured Candidatus Saccharibacteria bacterium | reverse complement strand
GAGCAATATTTCGTGAGCTTCTTGGTCGGCATGCGTCAGATAATGCGCATCGCAAGTTAAAACGCATGGAATATCCAATTCTTCAGATAACTTAAACAGCTGCTCATTTATACCTACTTGTTCTTGCCAGACGGTGGGGTGCTTCGGATGGCCGTGGTCTTGAACTTCCAGGTAATAGCGGTCACCAAATACGCTTTTGTACCACTC
>CAYQTN010000010.1:0-11666 GCA_964420445.1 uncultured Candidatus Saccharibacteria bacterium | reverse complement strand
CGGACTACGACGGCGAAATCGTTATTAAAAAGGGTATCTCGGTAGCCTCAACCAACCAAGAGCACCACGAAGCCCCGGGTCGCACCGTACTTGAATACATAACTTCCGGTCTGCCGGAGTTTGCCAGTTTAGCGCACGATATTGCCACACTACCGGAAACAATGGGCAGCAGTCATAACAAGATGCAGCGTTACTCCGATGCACTCGAGCGGTTTTCTGACCTAGGCTATTTTGAAATAGAGTCATCGCTGCTGGCTATCATCGCCGATTACCAGTTACCGGATGATGTGCTGAGCAGGGAGTTTGGCTCATTGAGCGGTGGCCAAAAACGCATGATTGAGCTTATCAAAGTGCAACAATCAAACACCCATTTATGCCTGATCGATGAACCAACCAACCACATGGACTATGTCGCCAAAGAGCAGTTTATCGCCTGGATGAAGCGCGCCAACAGCTGCGTGGTGGTTATTACGCACGACCGAGATGTCTTGCAGGCGGTGGACCGTATTGTCGAGATTCGGGACGGCAAAGCATTTAGCTACTCGGGCAACTATGATGATTATCTGCGTATCCACACTGTGCGCATCAGCTCTGAAGTGAATGAACATGAAGTGATAAAACGGCGCATGGAAAATTTGGCCGATAACATCATCCGGTTCCGCCGGCTCAAAGAAAAGTCCCGTGACCCGGGTACCATTCGCCGCTTTAAAGGCCTCGAGCAACGCGCCGTGACAGAACTGGCAGACTTAAAAGAACGTGACAAGCCAACGTTTTGGATTGACCAAGAATCAGCCAAGAATCTCTCGACCAAACTGACCGGCGCCTACCAAGAACACAAATCCAAAACCATCAAGATACGTAGTAGCAAGCGCGAGAGCACCGGCCGCCGTCTATTAAATGTCACTAACTTGTCACTCGGCTACACCGAACCGTTGTTTACGGGTGTACATTTCGAGCTGCGCGAAGGCGAACGCCTGCATGTGATTGGCCGCAACGGCCGTGGTAAAACGACGCTTGTTAAAAGTATTATTGCCAGCTGGAAGCATCAACCTTTGGAATCAACGAAATTCGCCGGAGAGATAGATATTGAGCCCGGAACGGCTATTGGTATATATGAGCAGGAAATAAGCGCTCACCGGCTTGATATGACGCTGTCAGAAGCAATCGAAGACATGCTGCGCGCCCACGACAAGCAGGTGAATGAACGGGTGATACGCCAACTGCTATCGGAATACTTGTTTCATCCGATTGCCGACTTTGACAGACCGATAAGTATCTTAAGCGGCGGCCAGAAAGCTCGGCTGCAGCTGATAAACATGATAGCAAACGACCCGAACCTGCTGATTATGGACGAACCAACCAACCACCTGGACTTGCCGAGTATCGAAGAGCTTGAGTCAATGCTAGGCAGTTACCACGGAGCTGTGTTATACGTTTCGCACGACAGCTACTTCTCGCATAATATTGCCGCCAAAAGTATTACGCTCTAAAAAGAAAAATCCCCCTTTCGGCAAGGGGGATTTTAGCAACAACGAACCGATTACTTGCGCTTGCGGGCAGCAGCTTTTTTCTTAGCTGGAGCCTTGCGGGCAGGCTTGACAGTCTTGGCGCTGGTCTTAGCAGGCGCTTCAACCACTACGGCTTTCCGACGTGGCATTACCAATGCGCTGGCCGGAGCAAACAGCAGGACGTACAGGTTCATACCGACGACACTACCGATGATTGGACCAAAGATGTAGGCCCGTGACCATGACTGGTTAGCCAGAGCAATTGCCGGGTTCAGAACCGCATTCGATGCCAATGAGGCAACAACGATACCGATGAAGAAACCACCGCCAATAAGGGCTGCGGCTTTGCCACCTTCGTACTTGTTGTACACTGCTGCGGCTACCACGAACGTAAAGACAGCTGCACCGACGGCTTCCGCCACGAGCACCTTCCAATCGAACGTGTTACCAGCAATACTACGCAGGTCATCACCGACAAAGTAGTTTGCCAACTGCCAAGCAGCCAAACCACCGGCCATCTGTACGGCCAAGTAGGCGACAGCCTGGACGGTCTGAATCTTTCGCAGTGTCCAAAGACCAATGGTTACTGCAGGGTTAAAATGTCCACCAGAAGAAGGCCCAAGCGCCAGCACTAAAAGCGCCAACGTTGCACCTACGCCAATGGCTACGAAATAGCCAATGCCTATTTGTGAACGCGAAACGTTGATTGCAACGGTTGCGAGTACGGCTGTACCCAAAAATTCCGCCGCCAACATCGCGATCCTTGATCGCACTGTCATGTCAGAAAACCCTCCATTTATTTATGTTCTAACGATACAGAGGCGAGACACAAATTGCAACCTGTTTTACCCCTAGAGCATTAGCGGTCAGCCGGCATGGCGAGCTTCTTGATGAGCGGTGGAGCGATGAATGTCGTGATAATGACGACCAAAACAATGACCGAAAAGATTTCGTCTGTCAGCACGCCCAAACTTTTTCCGGTGGCGGCAAAGATTAGACCAACCTCACCACGGGGCACCATAGAGACACCTACCAGTAGTTTTTCACGGAAATTACCCTTTGCAGCTAGACCGGCGACAATCTTGCCGGCAACGGCAAATGCAGCGATGATGAGGGCTATCAAATACAGCTTAGGCTGCAATAACGAACCAAATTCAATTTGCATTCCCGTGTAGACAAAAAACACCGGCACAAACACCAAACTTAACGTACTAATAAGCTCTTCGATGTGCGTGTCTTTATGCTTGCGGATAATACGGATTACCGCATCGCGGTCTTTTTGAGCTTTAAATTCTAACTCTTTCAAATCATGCACGATTTCCGGGTCAGCAAACGAGTTAAAGTGCACCTGATCAAGCAACAAACCGGCCGCAAAAGCACCGATAATTGGCTCAAGTCCAAATAGTTCCGCTAAGTAGCCAAACAGTAACGCAAAGCCGAGCGCGAAGGTTAGTTTCATGGCGATGCCACTATAGATTTTGCTAAAAATCAGCGACAGCTGACGAGCCAGTAGAGTGCCAAGTAATAGTGCGCCAGCCAAGAAACCAAACGATTTAAGTGCGATACCGGCAACCGACAAGGCGGTAACCGTTCCGCCCGTGGCGAGTGCCGACACGACTGCTAAAACTATAAGGCCTAGGACGTCGTCGATAACCGCCGCGCCCAAAACAGTCTGGGCAGCACGGGTGCGAATAATCTTAAGCGAACGGAATACCGAGGCAGTGATACCGACGCTAGTTGCGACCATGGCCGCGCCCAAGAAAAGTTTGGCGCTAGTCGACGCGTCGCCGTAAAATAATGGCGCTAAGAAATAAGAACCCAGGACAAATGGTACCGTCACGCCAATCAACGCTACCATTAATGCGTTGACACCGACGCGTTTCATCTCGCCTAAGTTTGATTCCAAACCGATAGAAAACAGCAGCAACAGCGCACCAAAGCTGGCTATGAAGGCAATGGATGTATCGGCAGTCGTTTGCGCTATAAAATCCCAGCCGAAATAACCAAGTGCGGACAACGCGATACCGGCCAGCAACTCGCCGATAACAGCCGGCTGGCCATAGCGTTCGACAAAATTGCCAATTTTACCGGCCACCAATACCAACGCGAACATGGCAAACACAATACCGAAATGAACAGTATGGCTTTTATCGCCAGCGGATTCCGTAGCGGCTAGGGTGGTTGACGTTAGAAGCGTGATAGGCAACAGCAAAGCAAACGCAGCAAGACCAAGGATTTTTTTCAACATTTTACAGAAGACCTTTCAGGGGTGTTAGTAAGAGATATTTTTTATACCACGCAATAATACACCCACGGCAGGGGTATGCAAACGTCAATGTGCAAAGAACAACAAATACGCTCTAGGCGCGAGTGTTGCGGCCGCGTCGTTTCATACCGGCTACTTGCAACCTCACAGCTGAACGGTCTATCAAACTTTGTGCTTGCTCTAGTGATACCTGGTCTTTAGCTTCAGCCTTGAGTTTCTGGGCGCGCTCCATTGCTACTTTGGCTTCTTCTTCGGATATTTCATCAGATGCGTCGGCTTCGTCTACCAGTACGCGTAAAGAATCGCCAGAGACTTCGATAGCACCGCCGGATATAGCAAAATGTTCCATGATTTCATCGCGGTCGCCTTGATTACGCCGCACCGAAATAACACCGCGATTGGCAACACTGATGAGCGGCATATGCTTGGGTAAAACACCAATTTCACCGGCCATAGTTGGCAAGAGAATCTCGTACACGTCTTCAGAGAATTTAACTCCGTCTAGTGACACCAACTCAAACTTAATCATTCGGAATCTCCTCATCAGGCGAGTCATCAATATGGGCAACGATGCCATCAAACTCTAAACGGTCGCTTACGGATTCGATGACAAAATCGAGGTCTCGCTCGGTGAATCTACGTACCCGCATGCCATCCGGTGTCGTTTCCCAAATCTCTGACGGCATTATTTTTCCTCTTTAACTTCTGAGATATCACCCTTCATGTAGAAGGCACTTTCCGGTTTGTCATCGTGCTTGCCGTCTAAGATTTCGCGGAAACCGGCAATAGAATCGCTCAAAGAAACGTACTTACCGGGCTTGCCGACAAACGGTTCGGCTACAAAGAATGGCTGTGTTAGGAAGCGCTGGATACGTCGGGCACGGGAAACAGTTAGCTTGTCTTCGTCAGACAGTTCTTCCATGCCCAAAATAGCAATGATGTCTTGCAAATCTTTGTAGCGCTGCAATATTCGTTGCACTTCACGGGCAACAAGGTAGTGTTCTTCGCCGACGATTTCCGGGTCAAGAATGGTAGAACTTGAATCGAGCGGATCAACCGCCGGATACAATCCGAGCTCGGTCAAGGCGCGGCTTAGAACGATGGTGCTATCAAGATGGGCAAAGGTAGTTGCTGGAGCCGGGTCGGTTAAGTCATCGGCCGGCACAAACACAGCCTGCACTGATGTAATCGAGCCTTTTCGGGTACTGGTAATACGCTCCTGCAAAGTACCCATTTCTACCGCCAAGTTCGGCTGGTAACCCACGGCGCTTGGCAAACGGCCGAGCAGGGCAGATACTTCGGCGCCAGCCTGCGTAAAACGAAAGATGTTGTCGACAAAGAACAAAACGTCGGAGCCTTTGTCTCGGAAACCCTCGGCAATCGTCAGGCCGGACAGCGCCACGCGCAAACGGGCACCCGGTGGCTCATTCATCTGCCCGAAGACTAGACTGGTTTTGTCGATAACGCCCGAATCGTTCATTTCGTGATACAAGTCGTTACCCTCACGGGTACGCTCGCCAACACCGGCGAACACCGAGTAACCGCTGTGAAACTTGGCGATGTTGTTGATGAGTTCTTGAATAAGCACCGTCTTACCAACACCGGCGCCACCGAACAAGCCAACCTTACCGCCTTTGGTAATCGGGCTGATGAGGTCGATGACTTTTATACCTGTCTCCAAGATTTCGACAGAGCCCGATTGCTCGACGAAAGCCGGTGGTAAACGGTGAATCGGTGCAAGGTGCTTAAACGTACCGCCTTTACCGTCAATCGGCAGGCCTTTGACGTCAAACATACGACCCAGGGTTTCTTCGCCGATTGGCACGCTGATTGGCGCGCCGGTATCGGTAGCCTTAGCCCCACGTTCCAAGCCATCAGTTGAACCAAGCGCAATCGCACGGACGCTTGACTCACTCAAGTGCTGGGCAACTTCGAAGAGTAATTCTTCCTTGTTTAACTCTACTTTGAGTGCGTTATAAATTGCCGGCAAATGACCGGTTTCAAACTCGACATCAATCACGACGCCGACGACTTGGCTGATAGTGCCGACATTGGTCTTGGTTTTTTCGCTTACTGCCATATTATCTCCTTAATCCTGTTCATCTATGTAATCTGCGTATTCCGATGCTCCGCGTAGAAACACATCTGTTTCATGGGCTAGCACTAGACTCTGGTGCTCAACCGACAGGCCTTGCTGCGGTGTCGGGCGGGAAAATCCATCGATAAAACTTGTGTAGCCGACATGGTGCAATATCTGCCTGAAACGCTCGGCTTCATAACCGGTCAACTCCCTCATAAAGTCCTGTATCGCACCGTTTTCTTCAATTTCTTCGTCGATACGAAGTGTGACGGTGGCTTCAAACGGCAAATAATTTCTTACGTCGCTCATTCTTTCATTGCCTCCGCGCCGCCAGTAATTTCGGCCAGCTCTTGAGTAATTTTAGCTTGGCGGGCAGTGTTAAATTCGAGCGTTAAATCTTCGATGATATCGGTGGCGTTATCGGTAGCGTTCTTCATGCTCAACATGCGCATCGAGTGCTCAGAGGCGATAGACTCCAACAACGCTTGCCATATCTGCACCTCCAATAGGCGTTCGGTTACGTTATCGAGCACTTCCTGCACTGACGGCTCAAAGGTTACGTCACTCAAGACCTGCTCTTCAGAAGACTCATCGTCAAAGATAGCAGGCAAGAGGTTCAACTGGCGGGCTTCCTGCACAATGTTAGACTTGTGCTCGGTGTAAAGCAGCCTTACTTCGTCAGTATGAGCATCCCGGTAAGCGGCCGTGATGGTATCTAGAATCGGCCGGATGTCGTTTGCGGTCGGGTGATCGCCAAATTCCGAGTAAGCCGCGACAATGTCGACATGCTCGATACGGCGCAGAAACTGAGCCCCGCGCTTGCCAATAATAATAATCTGACTGCTGACGCTGCTTTTACGGTCTTCCGAAACAACACGAGTCAACATTTTGATGATATTGGCGTTGTAGGCACCAGCCAGGCCGCGGTCTGAAGTAATCACTACATACATTCGAGTTTTAACTGGTCGAGTACGGTACAGCGGATGGGCGTTGATTTCAGTAACTCCCGAAAGCCTGGAAAGCATGCTGTGGGCGGCTTGTCGGTAGGCGCGGCCACGCTGGGCGGCCTCGGTCGCTTTACGCATCTTGCTGGCGGCTACAAGTTCCATAGCCTTAGTAATCTGCTTAGTGTTCTTGACGCTACCGATTCGGCGCTTGAGTGCGGTAGTACTAGCCATGCGCGTACTCCGTTTCTGGTTTTACAGGCTGTTGCATCTTTGTTGAGTAGGCGTAGCCCAAAGACAGCACCAACGCGTCACGAACGGACTGTGACGGCACAAAGTAGGGCTTGCTATCCGCGGTGCACAATCTGCCAAGATACTGGTCAAGACTCTGAGGGGGAACGATATTGGTATCACCCACCGCAACACCTTGCTCAGTAGTGTGAACCGAAACATCTGATTGCAACCCAATGACCTGGCCGAGCTCTACGGCTTCTTCGATACTGAGTGAGGTATGTAGGTTGCGTGTCATTTATTTGGCGTCTTTCTCTACCGGCTTGTAGCTTTCGGATACGTGCTGGGCAAGCTTCAAGATTGTTTCTCGTTCTTTGTCATCGGGTTCGTCACCGTCGTCGATTTTATCAAGTAATTTAGCGTGCTTGGCTTTGAATTCTCTGAGCAATGCGGCTTCGGCATTTTTGATTTTGGCGACATCGACATGGTCGAACGCGCCTTCGGTTGCAGCCAGCAACATGACGTACATCTGCCACGTGCTGTAAGGCGTGTACTGCGGCTGCTTCAATAGCTCGGTGAGGCGCTGGCCACGCTCGATACGCTGCTTTGTATCAGCGTCTAGGTCGGTCGAGAACTGCGAGAAACTGGCCAGTTCACGGAACTGCGCCAAATCGACACGCAAAGACTTAGCAACTGATTTAACCGCCTTGGTTTGGGCGTTACCGCCCACGCGTGAGACGCTAAGGCCCACCGATACAGCCGGGCGAATACCTTGATAGAACAGGTTGGTTTCCATGAAAATCTGGCCGTCGGTGATTGAAATCACGTTGGTCGGAATATAGGCGCTAATGTCACCGGCCTGCGTTTCGATGATAGGCAGGGCAGTCAATGAACCGGCGCCTAGCTCGTCGCTAAGCTTGGCGGCACGTTCCAGCAAGCGGGAATGCAGGTAAAAGACGTCGCCAGGGTAGGCTTCGCGGCCCGGTGGGCGGCGGAGCAATAGGGACATCTGGCGGTAGGCGGCAGCGTGCTTAGACAAATCATCGTAAATGATGAGGGC
This sequence comes from uncultured Candidatus Saccharibacteria bacterium, assembly GCA_964420445.1. Taxonomy (GTDB): domain Bacteria; phylum Patescibacteriota; class Saccharimonadia; order Saccharimonadales; family JACDBH01; genus CAYQTN01. Next base: position 3,577 of record CAYQTN010000010.1, on the reverse strand, counting down.
GTGCTGTTTGTTGTCACGGAAGTACTCGCCCATAGCGCAGCCGGCGTACGGAGCGAGGTACTGCATGCTGGCCGGGTCGGCGGCGCTGGTTGCGACCACGATGGATTGCTCCATGACGCCTTCGCGCTTGAGACGCTCAACCAAGCGGGCAACTTTACTCATCTTTTGACCGACGGCAACATAAATGTTGATGACTCCGGTATCCTGTTTGTGCTGATTAATCATGGTGTCGAGCGCCACGGCAGTCTTACCGGTTTGGCGGTCGCCGATAATCAGCTCGCGCTGGCCACGACCAATAGGCACCATGGCGTCGATGGCGATGATACCCGTCATCAACGGCTCATGAACGCTCTTGCGGGCGAGAACGCCAGGCGCAATGCGCTCAGCGGGAGCGGTACGTGTAGCCTTGATGGCCCCTTTGCCGTCCAACGGGCGGCCCAACGGGTCGACCACGCGGCCGATAAGCTCAGGTCCGACTGGCACTTCGACAATCTTGCCAGTACGGTGAGCCTTAGCGCCGGCCTTAACCAGTGTGTCCTCGCCAAGAAGTACGGAGCCAATCTCCTCAGTGCCTAAGTTGAATGCGAAAGCGGTGACAGTTGTGCCGTCAACAGCTTCGAGCTCAATCATTTCGTTATAACCGGCCGATGTCAGGCCGTAAATCCAGACTACGCCGTCACCAACGCGGGTCACGACACCCGTCTCCTCAATCTCGGGGCGCTTCTTCAGTTCGGCAATTGCCGCCCGGATGTCAGCGCTCAAATCGGCAATTGATACGTCTTTTACACTCATTTATTTCCTTTCTTCCGCGACCAGCTGCTTAAACAGGTTCAACTTTGCTTTTACGCTTAAATCCAAGGTTTCCTGCGGTAACTCTAAGCGGATACCGCCTACGACCGATTCGTCCAGTCGGGTATCGATAATAATCTCTTTGGCAGCAGGGAAGTGTTCGTGCATGAGCGACTTAATATCGGCCAGCACAACTGGGGTCAGCTCATGGGCGCTGATTGCCACCACCTCAACAATGCCACGCTCTAAACGGTACTGCATGATGTCACGCATTAAGGTGTTTATATCAACACTCCGGTGCTCGGCAGACAAGTAAGCGGCAACCGCTTTGGCGAGCGTGCCTTTGTCGACAATATGAAGCGTTTGTTCGCCGATGATTCCGGCTAGTTCCTTACGCGTAACAGTACTCATTTACTTCTTTCGGCCTTTCTTGATGGCCCGGTCGATTAAATCGGCGTCGCGCTTGGCATCGACTTTTTCTTCGACCACGGCTTCGGTTGCCTCTGAAACCAAACCGACAATTTCTTTTTCAAGTTTACGGCGGGCTTGATCAGATTCTTCATCGATGCGGGCTTCGGCGTCAGCCAGCATAAGTTCAGTCTTTTTGTGCGCCGATTTCTCGGCTTCTCGTACGAGCTCGCGACCCTCTTTTTGGGCATCGCCGATAATGGCGTCAGCGTCGTGTCGTGCCTCACGGATAATCTTCGCGGTTTCTTTCTCGAGTCGTTCGCGCTCTTTCTGCATCTCGAGTCCGTGACGGACACCTTCTTCGATGACTTGATGACGCTTATCAAGCAATGCAACGATACGATTAAAGGCGAGTTTCTTTAGCAGCATAAACACCAGAACGAAGGTAATAATTTGGATAATCAGCGATTGTAGACTGAATCCCAGAATCGTACCTGTCTCTTCGGTGGCTGCAAGGTAGGTTGGTAACATGCTTTACATTTTCTCCGATATTAGTGCCCATAAGGGGCAGCGTAACGTTAGTTTAGATAATGAACAGTGAGGCAAAGACTAGCAGTGCCATCAGCTCGACAATGGCGATAACCACGAAGACCTGGCCGAAGTATTTGGCAGCTTCCGGGTTACGACCGACAGCATTCATGAATGCCGAACCGATCAATCCGATGCCGATAGCTGGCCCGAGCATGCCGAATCCCATCATGATGCCCTTGGCAAGCACTTCGGTATCGACTGCGGCTTGTGCGAAAAATTCCATATTTATAACTCCTTTATTTACGTTTTCTTAATTATGCTTTCGCTTCACGGAACTTGGCGTCCTCGTTATCGGTAACAAGTTCAGCATCGTGATCATGTTTGATCGCGGCCGCCAAGTACATAATGGTAAGCATGGTGAAGATGTACGCCTGCAACAAGCCGACAAACAACTCCAAGATGATGAACGGCAGTGCGGTAATAGGCGCCGCAAAACTGCCGAGGTAGGTAAATATTGCAATGATGATTTCGCCGATGGCGACGTTTAGGAACAATCGTAGCGCCAGGCTAAAAATGCGCGTCAGCTCCGAGAACAGCTCGAAGATACCGAGCAAATAGGTTGCCGGATTCTTGAGGCTGCCGGCAAAATAATGACGGATATGGCGGGCAAGTCCTGATTCGCGGATAGCAAAATACTGCACTAAGACCATCATGACTGTAGAAGCCGCCAGCGTGCCGTTTAAATCTGCCGTGAAGGGCCGGAGTACCGGTTGTTCGTTGATGGTTAATGTCTCGCCAACGCCGGGGATCAATCCCAGCCAGTTACTAAACCAGACAAAGAAAAAGGCGGTCACAAAATACGGCGCGTACTTGATGGCTTTTTTGCGCGAACCAAGCGAATTTTGGATGGTGCCGATAATAAACTCGGTGCCTATCTCGACAAACTGGATTAAGCCGCGCTTTGGCCGTATGGTCATGCGGCGTGCCGCCCAAGCTAGAATAACGATGATAAACAACGAGCTGAGCGTGCCGTATAAGATAGAATTCGTGATGCTAATATCGCCTATGCGAAATAGTTCGCCGGGCGTAATATGAATGGCCGGGCCAGATTCTTCTGTAGCGGCGAATAGTCGGAGCAGGTTCATTCCTGGCTAGTCCTCTCTTTATTTTTCTTAGACTTTTTATCCTTGGCAGCTGCAGCCTCTGTCTCTGCCACGTATTCCTGATACGTGCGGTAGATGAGCATACCGGCGCCAAATAATGCGATGAAAAATGCTGCAAGCGTTAGAGACGGGGCCGAGTCAAAGCGCTTGTCGAGCTGCACGCCAATGAACAGTGGCAAGAGCACCATGATGGCTAGGCGCCAACCTATGGCCAACGATGCGTTGACAAGCATGCCACCCGAGCCGAACTTAGCTAGGTAATCCAGGGCTGGATCACTACTAGCAGTTGTCGTTCGCTTTCGCGTAGCGGCTTTCCCCATATCTGATGCCTACTATAACAGAGATTCAAAAGTGTGCACAAGCGGTAATGACTACTACGGCCAGAACGTGGCGCGCTTCAGCCGCATTGTAAAGCTATCGTGGCCCAGGCCGTTTAACCCGCCACAGCTTGCCGGGTCGGGCTTGCCGTTAACTTCCCTGGCTGTCCTACCCACGATCTCAAACTGGGCATCCAAGTCTGTACCCGACTGACCATATGACACCAATAGACGGTCAGTGCTTTCTATGACGCGGCTGGCGATGTTGGGTACTTCTTCGCCGTTAAGGATATAGTTTACTTCGTTTTCATTATCGGCAACATACACCTTGCTGCGATCGGCGATAAAACCATTACCAACCGACCAACC
>CAYQTN010000009.1:10966-11886 GCA_964420445.1 uncultured Candidatus Saccharibacteria bacterium | reverse complement strand
CAGCCTACCGGCTGGCCATAACCGATTTAGAGGCCGAGGATGGCAGCCACCTTGAAAAAGAGTTTGTCTTGAACTTCACTACTTCTGGCGGCCCCATAGTAGTCAGCAGCTCCATCGGCTCATACAAAATTTCAACTACTAGCAGCGTGACGCTGCGTTTTGATGTCGGCTTAGCGGCCGGCCAAAACGTCGCCCAGTTTGCCACCATTGACGCCGGTCAAGGGCCTGTACCGGCCAGCGTAACCGCAACCGGTAACACCATCACCATAAACCCCGCCGCCAGCTTGCCTCGTTGCACAAACTTTACCGTCAGGCTTAACGGCGGCTTAGTGAGCCAGTACGGTATCGGGGGTGGCGAAGCCTGGCAACAGACCTCCCGCACCATCTGCCAGCAAGTGTTCAGTATCGGCAGCTCAGTCCGCGGGCGCAGCATTCTTGCATACAAATTCGGTACCGGTGGCAGCCAGATACTCTACATCGGCGGCATGCACGGTAACGAGCGCAGCTCAGTCTATGTCCTCAACAGCCTTATCGATGACCTGGAGCGCCGTTACGGCGAAATTCCGGCCAATCGCTCGATTGTGGTTATCCCAAACTTCAACCCTGACGGATTTGCTTCTAACACCCGAACCAACGCCAACAATGTCGATTTAAACCGCAACTTTGCCAGCAATGATTGGCAGCAAGGCATCCAGATGCCCGGCGGCATCTATCTGCCTGAAGGAGGTGGCGTCACCCCCATAGACCAGCCAGAATCACAGGCGCTCGCCAGCTACGTGCAATCCAGCCGTCCGCGTCTTGTTATCGCTTACCATGCGCAGGGCCGCATAGTATTCTCGAACGACGCTGGCGACTCAGTCGGTCTCGGCCAGCAATACGCAAGCAAAGTCGGTTTCCGATTTATTACCAATGCCAACTCG
>CAYQTN010000009.1:4041-10956 GCA_964420445.1 uncultured Candidatus Saccharibacteria bacterium | reverse complement strand
CACCTTTGAATACGCGACAACCGGTGAATTTGAAGACTGGCTAGCAGACAAACTCGGTATCGCTTGCCTGCTAGTTGAGCTCAGCAACAAGACCGGAAACGAATATTCGTCACAACGCAACGCGATGTGGGATCTTATTAAACTGCCGTAGTACTTCGCCGTCTTACTGGCTTATCGGTCATTCACCTCTGTTATTTTGTATGACTATCTGATAAAATGACCTGTATGAGCTTATCCATTGGCATCGTTGGCCTGCCGAATGTCGGCAAGTCGACACTTTTCAATGCCCTGACCGACAACAACATCCTAGCGGCCAACTACCCGTTCGCAACTATCGAGCCGAACACGGGTATTGTTCCGATTCCTGACCCGCGTTTACATAAGCTGTCAGAGCTCTACAACAGCAAGAAAATCGTGCCGGCAACCGTAACGTTCGTAGATATTGCAGGCTTGGTAGCCGGGGCCAGCAAGGGCGAAGGTTTAGGCAATCAATTCCTCGCCAACATCCGCAGCTGTAACGCAATCGCCCACGTTGTGCGTGCATTTGAAGACGGCAACGTTCAGCACGTCGACGACCAGCACAATCCGCAAAAAGACATCGACGTCATCAACACCGAACTCATCCTAGCCGATTTGCAGACAGTTGAGCGCCGCCTGCCCCGCCTAGAAAAAGAAGCGCGCATTAACCCGAAACTTAAGCCGCTCCATGACACCCTGCAGAAAATCCACGCCACGCTGAATGACGGCAAGCCGGTCAATACCGTGTTTGAACCCATGGAGCTGGAAGGCCTAGAAGACTTGCAGCTCCTAACCATGAAACCAGTTATTTATGTGTTCAATGTCGATGAAAACACCTTGGCAGACGATGCAAAAAAGGAACAACTGCGCGCCTTGGCTAGCCCGCAACGCTCCGTATTTATCTGCGCCAAGCTCGAAAGCGAGCTACGCGGACTGGATGACAATGACCGCCAAGAGCTCCTGCAAAGCTATGGGCAATCGGAATCCGGCCTCGTGCAGCTCATCCACGCGGCATATGAAACGCTTGGCTTGCAAAGCTATCTGACTGCTGGCGAACAAGAAGTGCGAGCCTGGACCGTAAGCAAAGGTGCCAGCGCGCCGCAGGCTGCAGGTGTTATCCACACCGACTTTGAACGCGGCTTCATCGCGGCCCAAATTGTAGATTATGACGACCTTATTGCCGCCGGCTCAGAACAAGCCGCTAAAGCTGCCGGCAAAGTACGCACCGAAGGCAAAACGTACATTATGCAGCCCAATGACGTGGTTGAATTTCGCTTTAATGTTAGCAAGTAACTTCTATCGTTCGTGTATGCTAGTTCTATGGCACAAGAATTTAAAAAATTTGTAACGCATCTTAAGCTGGAGGCCCTCGCCCTGGCAATTTTAATGGTGGTGCTGACTGACGCTTCGCCGTACAGTCTGTGGGTATTGCCGCTTAGCTTTCTGCTGTTTGACTTAGGGATGATTGGGTATCTGCTAAACGATAAAATCGGCTCAATCGGCTATAACTTTACACACAACTTTACCATTCCAACCCTGTTGGTAGCCTACGGCGTCGCAACTGGCAACAATCTGGTGGCGGTTATCGGTTACTGCTGGATATTTCATATATCCGTAGACCGAACTCTTGGGTACGGCTTGAAGCACCAGCATTCGTTTCACGACACTCATTTAGGAAAAATCGGCAACAAGAACGCTTAACTGCTATAGAAACGAGTGACGCGGCGACGCATCATAAGCGGCACCTTGGTGTAAGGATTCGTGACACGGTGCTGTAAGGAATTGACCCCTGCGGTGTCTTGAGTGGTTTGGAGATATTGTACGGTTTGTTGATGAGTAAGCGGTTGTTGCCTGAGGCCCATGACTTGTGACTGTACGTAGGCTGTCGCCTTACGCAGATGCGCTCCTTTTAGAGCGGTAAACGCAAGCGGTTTATTGATGGTGCAAATGGTAATAGTGGCGTCAAGTAAGCGCTGGCTGAAATCAACCTCCGATATCATGTCGTAGCGCAAATCTTCGAGCGTAAGATAAAACGGCTTTTTATCTATCAGCACCACGCGCTGATTGGTGATGCACAACATCGCGAAACCGCCTTCGTATCGGCCGTTGAGACAATACATAATGCGCTCGCCAGGCATGATGATATGTTGCAATTCGTTGGCCTCACCCCTGCCCCAGTACCGAAAATCCGCACCGATGGTCTTAAGTTGACGATCTATCTCGTGTGATGTCACCATACCGCACCTCCCCTCGTTGTGACCTTATCGTATCGTCAATGGGTCGGGGCGGCTGTACCCAACATCACGCCTAACTTGTGATAAATATCAAACTAACATCTGTTAGGTAGTTTGCGGCAGCAGATATCATCTGTCATACTATACCCATGTTGGCAACAGACGCTCAAAATGACGCCTTGTTGAAGCTTTTTCATCAGGGCACACACCTGACGTACAGAAAGGGAGAGTTTATCATTCGTCCCGGCGAGAAACCGCCGGGTGTTTTTTTTATTGAGAGCGGTATCGTCAAGGCCTATGACATTACCAAGTACGGCGAAGAGAACCTCCTGATTATCCGCAAAGAGCACGAACTGTTTCCGCTCATCTGGGCAATAACTGGCCAGGAACGCCATGTCATCTACGAGGCACTATCGCCCGTGACCGTATGGCGGATTGATAGAACTGCTTTTCTCGACCACATCGAAAAAAAGAGTGACACGCTTGCCGCCATACTGGATATGACTGTCGAGATGTACCGTATCCACTCGGAACGTATTATCAATCTCGAATACCGGACCGTACGAGAGCGGCTAATATCATTCCTGCTAACCATGAGCCAGCGTTTCGGCAAAGAAACCATCATGGGCATGACCCTTAACGTGCCCCTCCGACAGCAGGATATCGCTAGCTCAATAAACGCCTCACGCGAGACAACCAGCCGTGAACTAACTGCGCTTGAGAAAAAGGGTCTCATTTCGACACAGGGCCTGATTGTTTTGAAGGACCCTGCCAAACTAAAGGCAATCCTCGGCTAACGTGGGCGTTTAAGGAGGTAAAACCGTTCGCGGTTGCCCTTTGTACCTGCAACATCCGAATCGGCTTTATCAACAATGTAGAACCGCTGTTGGAGCCAAGCCTCAAAATCTTTGAGGATATCGCGGCGTACTTTGTCGTTCTTTATAACCCCCTTGTGCTTGGTATGCGCGCCGGCCTCAAACTGTGGCTTGCACATTGCCGCTATGAGCGTGTCGGTACCACTCAGGCGGCTGACAGCCGGCAAGATCTCGCGTAAGGAGATGAAACTGACATCAATGACAACAACGTCCGGAGTCTCATTCATAGAAAAGTCACGTATATCGGTTTGTTCGTGCAGCTCTATGGCGGGATGCCCGAGCAAGCTCGGGTGTAGTTGCTCGGTACCGACATCGACGGCATAGACCTTTTTAGCCCCGTGCCGAAGCGCGTAATCCGTAAAACCGCCCGTGCTGCTGCCAACGTCTAAGACAACCTTATGGCGAAAATCCAGATGCAATGCACTGGCGACACTCGCGAGCTTAAGGCCGGCCCGTGAGACATACTGTTCTTTCGCAAGCAACCGAATGTCGGCGTCAGCGCGTACCGGCTCGCCCGGTTTTGTGACAGCCTTGCCGTCAACGCGGACCTCGCCAAGACGGATGAAGCTCTCGGCCTGGGAGCGCGTTGGCACCATGCCACGCAGTACCATAAGTTTATCAAGTCGTTGCTTCATACAGTTCAATCGCCTCCCGGGCGAACTCGTTCAATTTGGGATGCAAACCCGAGAAAGGTTTGAGACGCACAATACCTTGCCCTTCACGGCATTCGATAATCCTGCCGGACGGAACAACCGCCGCGAACAAATAGGCGTGCACGGGCTCGCCAAAACTTTTAGGACCTTTACCTTTCGTATCATAATCATGCAGTGCAATTAAATCTGATGAAGCTGCCCGCAGGGTCGTCTCTTCTAGTAACTCGCGGAGTGCACCTGCCTCAGGGGTTTCATGCCCTTCAAGCGTACCGCCCCACAGCGAATACGTGTCGGGCTCGGCAATATCAGGACGGTTGTCACGATACTGCAGCACATACTCGCCATCCTGAATGATAAGTACACCGGCGACACGAATCATATCTGTCTAGTCCTTTTTACGTTCCCGGTAAGCACCCGTACCGGTATCGACGGAGATGATATCCCCTTGTTTTATAAAAGCGGGAACCTTGACAGTAATGCCCGTCTCCAACGTTGCGTCTTTGAGCACCGAACTGGTCGTGTCACCCTTCACGACGTTCTCTGCATATGTTACAGCCAGATACACGTTCTTCGGCAACTCAACATTAATGACCCTGCCGTCGAAGAGCTGGACCTGGACTGGTTCACCCTCTTTTAAGTAACCGGCTTGCTCAGCTATCAGATCTTTTGAGACTTCGAACTGCTCGAAGGTCTCGTTGTTCATAAAATAGTACGTGCTGCTATCGTTATACAGATATTGCACTGTCTGGTTCGACACATCGGCCGGTTCAATTGATTCATTACCCTTGAACGTCTTGGTCAACACTTTGCCGTCGAGTAAGCTTTTTATCCGCACGTTCACAATTGAACCGCCGCGGCCCATGACTTTTTGGTTGTATTCCAACACTTTGTACGGTTCGCCGTCGGCTTGAAAGATTTGTCCTTTTTTCAGATCGGTAATACCAAATGCCATCTCTTACTTTTCCCTGTCCATCTGATTCCACAGATTGTCTATTAGGTTATACGTGTCCTGTAGCTCTTGGCCGCTGATAGCGCCAAGGGCGGCGCATGAACGCACATCGGCTTGGAGCTGGCCTAGGAGCTCGCGGCGCTGCTCAATAGGCGCGTTATGGCCGAATGCGCCATGAAGCTCTTTGCAGGTCTTCTGCGCCTGCCTGAGCGTATCGTCACCTGCCGGCAAGCCATAGAGCGCAGCCGTCGATCCCGACTTGGCCCCTGCAAGCATTTCGGCAATATCTTTCAATGTACTAAGAGCTTCCGGTTGCCTGCGGTCATGGCCATCAGTCATACGAGTCGTTCCTTAATGTGCTGCGCTAGAGACGACAGCTGGGCTACGTCGGCCGCGTCGAGCAAATCGTACTGACTGGCGTTCATGATGGCCTCGTTGGTTGCCGTTACGTGCTCGATACTGTCTTTGAGCGCTGCGGCCTGCTCATCACTATCATCACTCGACAAATACCTCGCTACGCTAACCCGAGCCACTCCGGCGGCATCTCGCAGGCTCATCATCGCTTCGCGGCGCTGGGTGCTTAGCTTATTAAGCTGCTTGGCGTGGGGTAGCGCCAAGATGTAGCGCTCGAGTTTTTTTACGGCCACGCCGAGAGGTTCGACTTCCATACTGACTTACGCGTACTCCGGGTCAGTGCTGTCGCTGATATGGTCAACGAGGCCCCTTATCTTTGCCTGCATGCTATCGTGCTCGTGCTGACTGATTAGCCCGGTCTGCTGTGCGCTGAACAAGTTCTTAGACAGTTCGTCCAGCTCTTTTTGGGCATTCTTATAGGCAAGGAACTGTTCCGCCCCATTTACTGCCTCATGACCGGAATGTATCAGTTGGTATGTGTTGCCCAAGTGGTTGTGCAGGGACAATATCAAATCGTCCGGGTGCATGGTGTTCTTGAGCCCGGCAGTGTTAATAGCCGGGATTGCTTCTATTTCGCGCGCAATATCACGCACTGATTCAACAAGTACTTCTTCGCCCATCCTTACAGCTTAACAGACTAGCTGTTAGCGACGAATGGTAGCAATGCGATATGGCGGGCACGCTTGATAGCACGGGCCAGCTGGCGCTGTTCGCTTTCGGTAAGACCGGTCTTCTTGCGAGTCTCAATCTGACCGAATTGATTGACGTAACGCTGCAAGGTCTTAAAGTCCTTGTAGTCAAAATATGCTACGTCGGTTCGATGCTTAAAAATCTTTGCCATTGGTATCTGTCCTTCCTTATTAATTCCAGAGTGGGCAGCCCCACGGAAGAATTATCATGTATGCGACGATAAATTCTACCGGGACTGCAATGAGGCCTCCTACGAGGATGAGCCATCGCCACTTTGATTTAGATTTCAAAAAACTGTATACGACGAATCCGAGAAACGCCGTGGGTATTGAGAACACTGCAAGCTGATAAGCCTTCAGCTCTAAGCCATCTACGCTACATGTGAAGCCTGCGAGTATCCGAAACATATGCTAAAACGGGATATCGTCGAGGTTAATCGGTTCATCGCCGATGTCTTCGATGACGACATCGTCTTCCTGTTTCTTCTTGCCTGCCGGCTTGCTTGGGGTGCTTGCTGGCGCTGCGCTGTTGTTGTCGCCGCCGTCGCGTCCGCCAAGGAATGTTACGTCCTGGGCGACCACTTCGACTTTGCTGCGCTTCTGGCCTTCTTGCTCCCAGCTGCGGGACTGCAAGCGACCATTAACCAATGCTGGTCGGCCTTTGGTCAGGTACTGCGCTACGCGTTCGCCTAGCGGGCCCCAAGCGACGATATCGATGTAATCGGTCGCTTCTTGCCAGTTGCCATCTGCCCCCTTGTAACTGCGGTTGAGCGCAAGGCTGAAACTGCAGACGCTTTGTCCGTTTGGTGTGGTCCTGAGTTCTGGGTCACGGGTGAGGTTACCCATCAAAATCACTTGGTTGAAACTACGTGCCATATGGCATTCCTCCTTCTTACAAGAACTATGTCTTGTGATTTATATTGTGCTTTAAAGGTACGCCCTGCTCGGCAGAGTCGTCAAGTCTACTCTTCTGAGGCTTGTTCTTCGCGGTCTTCGTCGGCTTTTTCGCCGCGTTCGGCAGCTTTGGCAGCCTTGTCGGCCTTAGCCGCTTCGGCCTTGGCCAGCTTCTTCAAATCCGGCTTG
>CAYQTN010000009.1:0-4031 GCA_964420445.1 uncultured Candidatus Saccharibacteria bacterium | reverse complement strand
CCTCACCGCTGCCGGACTCCCGTGAACGGAAAAGCTCGTCGGTGATGTTGAGCGTGTCGTTAATCTTCTGTACGCCCTCGCCGGGAGCATCTACCGTGTAGAACACGTAGATACCGAAGTCTTGCCCGTTGATTGGGTAGGCCAGCTTGCGCTTGCCCCAGTTATCGGTGTTTTTAACTTCACCACCGTTGTCGGTTAGTATTTTCTCTACCTTGGCCGTTGCTTTTTCAAGGTCGATTTCGAGACCCTGATCAAACAGCACGGCTATTTCGTACTGGTTCAAAATTGAACTCCTTCCTGTACTAAACCACGAGAATGCCCCGTCTTTTTGGGACTAATTCCTTCGGTTTGGCAGGCTGCGTGCCTAAGAGCCGCAACCTGAATTAGTTTGTAACTAGCTCATTATAGCGTGTTCACCCCTGTTAGTCAACTGCCCAACAGGCCCAGTCTATCCGGCAGCGGCTAGCACCTTGGAACCAAGCTTCATGCTGACTTTTATTTTTTGAGCCAGTTCACGTACGAATTCGTCCAGATACGCCTCATCAAAAGGAGGCTCTTGGCCGTTCAGGACCGCGCTGCGGTTAATATGATTAAACAGATCTGGAGATCTCCTGAGCGGCGAGGTGACGTGGCCAAACACAGCCTGGTTGATACCGGCATGCTGGGTGGGTATTCGGCTGTACCATGCAATATTATGCTTGGCAAAAAGGTCCGAGTCAGGATAAAGCTTTCTGATAGTGTTGCCGTCCGGATGATCAAACTGCGCGATATGATGGTTACGAAATACGTACGGCAACCCGTCTTTTAGACTCAGCTGCGCCATGCCTATATTGGCGGCCCTCATGTAAAGAGCGACCATATCGTAGGCGTCATCGTACGTAAAAGGTACGCTCTGGTCGGGTTCGGCAGTACGGACAGATTCAAGCGTGCGCAAACCCCGCGCGCTGCTGCCTAAGTAGACGGAGGCTTCGTGAATAAGTGCTTCATTCTCAAACTCAATTGGATTACTCGGATGATAATGCTGCCGGACGCGCCTGGCATATGCCGCATAGGTCATTGCGTTGCATATCAATCGGGATTTATAGACCGAGAAATCGCGGGGTTGTACGCCTTCGCCGGCAACGAACGAAACAGTCAGGGCCGGCTGGCCAACCTCGCCAGTTTCTCTATCGAGCGTCAGGTGCGATACGACATCTTTGGGCAGCATCGTATTCACTCTTCCCTCGCCATAATATATCGTCCATCCCTTTTTGCGGGCTGATTCGACGTGCACCGTACCGGCTAGCAAACCGCCGTCAGCGATATGTACTTTATAAAGAAACAGTCTTCGACGCTCGTCGATGAGCTCGGCAGAAACTGCATCGTCTACTTCGTGCGAACCGGGCGGGTCAACGGCTATGCCGTACTCGATTGGACGCTCTTGTAGTTGTTCTGGCCCAGGCAGCCACAGAGGCGTGGGGGGTACTGGTGCATCGCATGGAGGAAGCACCAGTTCTGGCATACTAGTCCCGTGGTCCGATTAGTTTAAGATTTTTGTATTGCATCGTAACCATAATGTTACGTTCAATATAGCGCTTGCTTATGGTTTATTGCAAGCCGAATTGCCTCAGGCTTCTTCGACTTCAATCTCTTGTGTTATATCAGCCGCGGCAGCACCGCCGAATACATCGTCCATGCTGCTTACAAGCACTTCGCGTGGGCGTGAGCCGTCTGCCGGACTAATAATGCCCTGCTCTTCCATCTCTTCGATCAAACGGGCAGCCTTGCCATAACCGATACGTAAACGGCGTTGAAGCAACGACGTTGAAGCTTTGCGGGCCTCGATAACTACGTGTACAGCGTCGCGGAACTCCGCTTCATCGCCTTGGCTACCGTCGTTGGAATAATCGGCCACAATGCCGCCCTTGCCGTTCAGCTGGACAGGCTGGCTGACGACTTCGTCGTCGTATTGCGGCGGACGCTGCATACGCAAGAAGTCCATAACAGCGTTTGTTTCTTCTGTAGAAATGAACGCGCCTTGGATACGCTTGGGCTTGGGCATGTCGCTGGTTAGGTAAAGCATGTCACCTCTACCCAGTAGCTTTTCGGCGCCACCGGTATCCATAATGATGCGGCTTTCTAGCTCTTGCGAAACAGTAAAAGCAATGCGAGCAGGAATGTTGGCTTTAATAAGGCCGGTGATGACGTTGGCGCGTGGGCTCTGAGTTGCCAATACTAGGTGTATGCCCACGGCCCGGGCCTTTTGGGCGATGCGGACAATCAATGCCTCGACATCACGGCCAGCGGCCATCATAAGGTCGGCCATTTCGTCGATAACGATAACGATATACGGCATGCCCTCTTCTTTCATAATGGCGTTGTAATCAGCGATGTTGCGTTTCTTGTTCTCGGCCAACGTGCGATAACGGCGTTCCATCTCGGCCACTGCCCACTTCAGGGCGCTGATAGTCTTTTCAGACTCGGTAATAACCGGCGTCAACAGATGTGGAATGTCAGCATACGGAGCCAGCTCAACCTGTTTGGGGTCTACAAGTATTAGCTTAAGGTCGCTAGGACTGTTGCGGTACAGCAGGCTGGTTAGCAGAGTGTTTATCATGACGGACTTACCTGATTTGGTCTGACCGGCTATAAGTACGTGCGGCATTTCATCCAGCTCGCCCACAACGGCCGTACCGGCTATGTCTTTACCAATGGCTAGGCTCAGCGGGCTGCCGGCATTTTTCCATTCTGACGATGCCAAAATTGAGCTAACGATAACCGATGCTGGCTTAACATTCGGTACCTCGATACCGACCAGTTTCTTGCCTGGAATCGGCGCTTCAATACGAATGGTTTGCGCCCCCAATGTGAGTGCGATGTTGTCGTCCAAAGATGATATTTTGCTTAGTTTTACACCGGCCGGTGGCCTAAGGGTGTACTGAGTGATGCGCGGCCCGATGTTGGCGCCTTCCATCTCTACATTGATATCAAAGTGTCCAAATGCCTCCTGAATGGAGTCGGCAATAGCCTCGGTGTCGCCCGGGTCGGCTTTGTCCTGTTTTTGGCTCAGCAAATCCGTGCTTGGAAACTTCCAATTTGGGTCGCTGGTCGTCGTAAGTGCGGCGTGGTCGTCTTTTGGTTCGAGCTTGGCAGGCACGCTGTTTTTGAGCGAACCGCCTAACGCACCACCGCGGTGGTGTTCAACGGGAACACCCTCGTTAATCTTAAAGCCGGCACGCGTAGCTGCCGCCAATTTTGCCATATTCTCCTCTTCTTCAGTACGTTGCTTGCGCTTGAACGGACTCAATAAGTTAGCAAGGATAAGCGGCGAGATGCTGAAGCTGAAGAATAATGCCAGCATTGAAAGTACTAAGAATAAGATTGCCGCCGGCATAGGATCAAGGGCATTCAAAACTGTATTTCCGGCTACCCGGCCGACACTTCCGCCAGCGGTACCGATGTAAGTCGTACCGGATTTATCCGCCAAGCCGACATGCAGGAAGCTTGCCAAAAATGCGACAAGCGCGATCATGCTTATTGAGTTACTAAGCGGCACCTTATGATCATCGGTCTTAAACTTCAGTACCGCAAAGTAAACAAGCGCCACCGGCGCCAACCACGAAGCCCAGCCAAACGCCCAGTAGACGCCACCGAACATGTTCTTAGGCAACGGCCCACCGGCGCCAAAGCCGCCGAGCACCAGGAATACCGCCGCCAAGAACAGCAATACCGCCGCCGCTTGGCGCCAGAAAAGATTCGGCTCTTTCTCTTCTACCCTGCTTTTTCGCTTTTTCTTTTTTGCCATAATACCCTCGTAGTATACCACCTTAAGCTGGTGGTATATTACTCCGTTGAAGCAACGCTTTGGCGTAATCCATTTGCAAGCTCTCCAGCTCGCGCCAGGCGTCGTCGTTTTCCGGATCTTGGTCTAATACTTCTTGTAGCTCACGGGCTCGCTCTTCCATGTGCCTCACTTCGCTATCGCTGTCGCGGAGCGCGACTTCGCGGGCCATTTGCACGTCGTCGCCGATACCTTCACCCTCGCCAAGTGC
>CAYQTN010000008.1:0-11933 GCA_964420445.1 uncultured Candidatus Saccharibacteria bacterium | reverse complement strand
CAAAGACGGAACTTTCGTGTACGAAATTATTATGCTCGTCAGCTACGCTCTAACCGGCCTTCTGCTTGGCTGGCTGAGCACTATGCTTGTGCATAAAGAGTTAGAAAAGCGGTTTGGCCAGCGCAGGGCCTGGTACGGGGTACTAGCAGTGTTTTTGGCGAGCGCCTTCGCTATCTATCTTGGCCGCTATCTCGGCTGGACCAGCTGGGACATTATTTTCAACCCGGTATTCATCGTGTTTGATATTTCCGAGCGAGTGTTAAACCCTGCCTTGTACCCGAGCATGTTTACCACCACTGCGTTGTTCTTTGCGTTTATCGCCGTGTCATACGCAAGCTTCCGTGGCTTGCTGGCGGCCGCCAAACGGCTGCCGTAACATCTGTTATAATGACCCCGGATATGCAACAGATACGTGAGGCGGTCGAGCAAGCCGTAAAAAAAGTATCCGGCCGGGATATGCCGGTTGAGTTAACGCGACCTGATGAACAATTCGGTGATTTTTCGACCAATGTTGCCATGAAGCTTAGCAAAGATGCGGGCCAAAACCCACGGCAATTGGCCGAGCAGATTTTAAGTGAGCTGACACACCCCGATATCAAAAGCGCTGAAATTGCCGGCCCGGGGTTTATTAACCTAACTCTTACCGACAAAGCTATCGCTGCCGCTGTAAACGCTTCATTCGCCCAGCCACTCGAGGGCAAGAAGCTGCTGGTTGAGTATTCCGACCCCAATCCGTTTAAGCCCTTACACGCAGGCCATCTTTATACCACCATCGTCGGTGATGTTATAGCCCGGCTGGTTGAGGCTGCCGGCGGTAGCGTCACACGGTTGAATTACGGCGGAGATGTCGGCCGGCATGTCGGTATTAGCATGTGGGCAATTATTCGTACGCTCGGCGGCGAATATCCCGACAAGCTTAACAATGTACCTGAAGCCGACCGCCCAGCTTGGCTTGGAGCCCGCTATGTCGAGGGTACCGCGGCATTTGAGCTCGATGAAACAGCCAAAGCAGAGATTATCAGTGCCAACAAGCACGTCTACGAGTTGCATGCCGCAAGCGATCGTGACTCGCCGTTCGCCCGTATCTACTGGACCTGCCGGCAGTGGAGTTACGATTATTTCACGGTACTTTACCAGCAACTGCAGGTCGCGCCATTCGACCGTTTCATTCCGGAAAGCGAAGTGACCCCCCTCGGCATCTCGACCGTTCGCGAACAGACTGAAAACGGCGTTTTTCAAACCAGCGACGGGGCGGTTATATTCAAAGGCGAAGATTTTGGCCTGCACACCCGCGTGTTTATAAACTCCGAAGGCTTGCCAACCTACGAGACAAAAGATATTGGCCTTAGCCTGACCAAATGGCAAGACTACCACTTTGACAGCTCAATTATTATTACAGCCAACGAGCAGGCACAGTATATGCAGGTAGTCTTAAAGGCAATCGCTCAGTTCGCGCCCGAACCTGCCGAGCGTACGACGCATTTGACCCACGGCGTTGTAAAGCTGCAGGGCGGGGTAAAGATGAGCTCGCGCAGAGGCAACGTAGTGACGGCTCTCGAGATACTCGAGTCAGCCCGGTCGGCCGCCTCAATGAGTGAGAACCAAGTCAGCGAAGATGGTGTGCTGGCAGCAGTGAAGTATTCGTTCCTCAAAAACCGTATCGGCGGAGACATCGTCTACGATCCTACCGAGTCGGTTGCGCTAGAAGGAAACAGCGGTCCGTATCTACAGTACGCCCATGCTCGCGCCCGAAGTATCCTGCGTAAAGCTGGCAGTGAGCCGCGCTCGGTTGACGCAGGTGATTTACAGCCCGATGAGCGTAGTCTGGCACGCGCCATTGGCCGCTACCAAGAGACTGTTCTGCTGGCCGCCGATGAGTTGATGCCACATCACGTTTGTAGCTATCTTTACGAGTTGGCTCAGAACTTTAACCGGTTCTACGAGAAAAACCAAGTAGTGGGCGATGAGCGAGAGGCGCTGCGCCTATGGCTGGTCGCCAGCTATGCCGATAGACTGAAAGCCGGCCTGGAGCTGCTCGGCATCGTAGCCCCTGATACAATGTAGCGCAAGGAGTTTATTACAGATGGTCAAAAACCTGATAACTAGGAAAGAGCAAAGCGATCCGTACCGAGCGGAGTTGCTTAGAAAGTACAAAGACGCCGGCGGAATTAGGAAGCAATTTTACGGTTTCATGGACTTTATACGTGAGCAAGGCGTTATCGGTCTGGCGGTCGGCCTGACGCTTGGTACCGCTGTGACGGTATTCGTGAAATCAATCGTGGACAACATTATTAACCCGCTGATTGGCGCAATTCTTCCGGGTGGTGCCAACTTATCCGCCAAATATGTTTGTCTGACCAGCGAAAACGGCCAATGCATAAACAAGCTCACCTGGGGTTCGGTAGTCAGCAGCTTCATTAGTTTTTTGGCGATAGCCGCTATCGTCTACTTTGTTGTTCGCGGGCTTAAACTCGACCGCTTAGACAAGAAAAAAGAATCCTGATAAAACCTGTTATAGTGAAGTTATAAATTCAGGAGGGTACATAAAATGTACATAATCAAAGTTCTTAAGCGCAAAGACGCTAGCTCTGTCGTTGTTGCTATCGCATTGGCGCTCATCGCCTATCAAATGCTACCGGCACTCACTGGTGATTTGGCGGCCTACCTTTCAGGCCTCGAGACCGACACGGTTACGCAGTGGCGTGAGAGCGTGGTTTTTCCGCTGGTAAACGGTTTGCTGCAGGTTATTCTGCTTGAAGCCATCATTCGACTTGTCGTGCATGTCCGTCCGCTGTTTGTCCGCAAAAAGCGCTAAGCATTCTTTGCTGCTTAATGGTCCTACGGCGCTTTGAAAAGCGCTATACTTTAAGTATGCAAAAGACAGAAGAGGACTGGAGACAACAACTAACGCCCGAGCAGTACTCGGTGTTGCGTGAAGGTGTAACCGAAGCACCATTTAGCGGGCAACTGCTCCACAATGACGATACCGGTGACTACACCTGCATGGCTTGCGGCAGCGTACTGTTTGATTCTGGCACTAAGTTCGACAGCGGCTCTGGCTGGCCGAGCTTTTATGACGTTAAACACACTGAATCAGTTAAGTTAGTAGAGGACCGCACGCACGGTATGCAGCGTGTTGAGGTCCGTTGCGCTACCTGCGACAGCCATCTTGGCCACGTTTTTCGCGACGCGCCTGATCAACCGACAGGTATGCGTTTTTGTATTAACTCCTGTGCACTCGAATTTAAACCGAAAGGCAAAGTATGATTATTACTACTAACGCGGAAGGCATCTGTCTCGAACTGCATGGCCGTGAGCAATTGTGGGCGCTGAGGGCCAAAATTAGCGTGCCCAAAGACACCATCAAAGATGTTCGCTTCGAGTCTTTATTCCAAGATTGGCGCAAGTGGGAAGTGCGCATGCCGGGTACCGGCGCTCCGAAGCTACTGTACGCCGGCTCGTTTTGGACAGAAGAGGGCTGGGATTTCTTGTACGTAAAGCGGCCGGGCGGGTTTTATAAACCGCCGGTTGATAACGTGTTGGTGGTAGAGACCACTGAAAACCGCTACAGCCGAGTTATTGTGTCTGTTGATCCGGCCGAAGGCAAGCGTATCGCAAGCTGGTGGAAAAAACAGAAAAAATCATAAGTACGTCGGCGCGGCCGGCAGCCCAAAGAACTCCTCAAGGGTAGTAATACCGGTGCGCTTCATCTCGGTCGCCAATTCAACGCCGACCCAACGTAAATGCCACGGCTCGTACTGGTAGCCAGTAACCGACTCTTTGCCTTGGGGGTAGCGCACGATAAAGCCGTAACGATGGGCATTGGCGAGTAGCCACGCGCCTTCGGGCGTTGTACCGAAGCAAACTTCCAAGAAGCAGGCCTCGCTTGGGGTGGTAGCGTCGAAGGCCAATCCGGTCTGGTGTTCACTGGTTCCGGGGCGGGCACTATAGCGGTCGGCAGCCGCCTGGCCGTCGTTAGCTACATACGAGTTATAAAGTTGGCGCTGCGTCGCCTCGGATCGATAGCCGCTGGCAAACACCAGTACATGGCCGGCCGCTGCGGCGCCATCGAACAGCTTTTTCAAATCAGCAGATGCGGCTTGGCTGAATTTCATGCGTTCAGAGCTACTAGCTAGGCGTAGTCTTACCGGGGCAGCTACCAAGTCGGCAGGGACATAGCCGGCCGGAAGTGGCCGGGTCTTGTTGACTACCCACCACGGGCTAGCAGGGGTACTCAGTCCGTATTTAGTTTTATCAAACTCAGCAGGCGCCTCAGCTTGGGGCGTATCTGCTTCTTCTGGCGCCTCATCGGATGTTTCGGGTTCGACTTCTTGTGTCCGCTGCTCATTTGCGGGCGTTCCGGAAAACACATCCCGGAACTTGAGCAACCCAAAATAGGCGGATGCGACCAGAAGCAGTATTCCCAAAATCATCAGTACTTTTTTCGCCATAGGCCTATTCTACAAGACAATACCAGCATTACGCCGATTAACACCTATCATGCTATCTGGTGTAAAATAACCGTATCTTATGGGAATAGAAAAAACCATCCCCACCAAATTACTTTGGATGGACCTCGAGTTCACGGGCTTCGAATACGGCAAAGACGTTATCTTAGAAGTGTCGGTAGAAATCACCGATTTTAAGTTTTCGACGCTCGCCAGCTACGAAGCGCGTATTAAGAACAACCCGAAGGTGCTGGTGGAACGCATGAAGCTCAATACTTTTTGGCAGGACCACGCCCAGAACCGCGACAACTTTTTGCATCACAACGACGAAGGCAAATCCGTTAGCGAGGTAGAGCATGAGTTAATCGAGCTTATAGAGCAGCAGTTTGGCTCAGAGCCGGCAGTACTAGCTGGCAACTCCATTCACTCCGACAGAGCAATGATCCGTGCCTGGTGGCCTGCACTCGATTTGCGCCTGCACTACCGCATGGTCGATGTCAGCAGCTTCAAGACCGTTATGCAGGGACGATATGGCGTCGAATACGAAAAGAGTAATAATCATCGGGCGTATGACGACATTCAAGAGTCGATAGCCGAGCTGCAATTTTATCTTGATTGGTTTTCTAAGCAGGGAAGCAATGGATCATAAGTCGGTCGAGGAATATATCCTCTCGATGCCCAACGCTCAGCTGGACTATCCGTTCGGCAAAGAAGTGGCCGTGTACAAGGTGGGGGAAAAAATGTTTGCGCTCATCCAAGAGGACAGCGACCCTGTGCGTTTGAGCCTAAAGTGCGACCCACTACTAGCGAAGACCCTCAGGGAGCGTTACGAGACGGTCATGGAAGGCTATCACCTCAACAAGAAGCACTGGAACACTCTTTTACTCACCGGCCAGCTACCCTGGGACGAGGTTCAGGCTCTTATTTTGCACAGCTACATTTTAGTAACCGAAGGCTCCGACTCCCACGCTCCCGGCGCATAGGGCTGTTAACAGATTGGCTTCGGACAATATGTTAAGGTAGTAGTACAGTCACTAAGCAACAGGAGGAAAAATGTTAGCAAGAATTATACAAGAAGCAACCGATGCGGTAGCCGCAGCGGTAAGTGGCGTAGACAACATATTGGATGCTGTCGTCGGCTCTGTCAAAGACCAAGTTATAAATGTACTTAAGGGCACTGGCGAAGTTGGCGCAACTACCGTTGAGTCAGTGGCGTCCGTAGCAAGCGGTGCAGTAAAGGGTGTCGGCCAGGTAGGCGCGTCGGTTACTGACACGGCATTTGGTACCATGAGCGGCGTTGTTAAAGGCGTAAGCGAAGTTGGTGGTGATGTTATTGGCGCAGTTCGCGGCGGTGCCGAAGGTATCGTGAGCGCTACCGCAGAGACCGGCGGTGACGTTGGAGCAGCCGCTGTAGCTACGGTGCAGGGCGCCATTAAGGCGGCTGGTGACGTAGGGGCAGACACTTCCGAGGCAGCCAAAGCAGCCGTAGGTGGTGCAGTGAACGCAGCCGGCAGTGTCGGCGGTGACGCAGTACAAAAGGTACGCGACGCATTATTGTCTACCGCGGCACTACCGCGTGATGTCATCGAATCCGCTCTTAAGGGTTCGGGCGACGAAAACAAGCAGTAAAAACTACTTGAACTTTAAAAAGCGGCCAACTACGGGCCGCTTCTTAAATTTCAACATCTGGTGTTGGTGGCTGAACGAGAGCGGCGTAAATTGTCGCGCTAAAATCTGCCAGCGGCCGCGGCGACCCGTTGTTTTCACTTAGCATTGCGACAAAGTACTCGCGACCATCAGGCAATTGCATAATGCCAATGTCGTGGTAGTAGGTGGGCGATAGGTAGCCAACCTTAGAATCCCAGATGGCTTCCGGCGCACCCTTGGGCAGAGCTTGGCGGTACTGCGGATCTTGTACGCGCATAATATCGCGCAGAAAGGCCGTATTCTCGCGGTTCAAATCGCGCTGTTCCCAAATGTAGCGCAAAATCAGGATAGAATCTTCGGCCGTGGTGGCGATGTTGTCAAAGGCGGTGTTATTGATGCCCATAGCTTTGGCTCGCTGGCCCAGAGTTTGTAAACCCATATCAAGAATCAAGGCCTTGCCACAGGGGTTGTTAGACTCGCGCATCATAACTTCTATGCAATCTTTACGCGACAGACCGCTCAGGAGCAACTGGTTGGGATCCATAACGCCGTTCTGCATGTCCAAAAGGGCAAGGTAGGCGGTAAAAACTTTATACAGACTCGCCGAGAAAAAGACGCGGTCGGGATTATGGCTAGCAATGACTTCCTCGGCGGCGGGGTCGTAGATGAGAATGCCGTATGTAGCGGTCCGCTCTGCCAACCAAGCGTCGACGGTTGGTTGTAAATCAATAACGTCGGGCTTAGGCGGTAATTCTTCTATAGCCGCCTCAGGCGGTGGCGGGGCGTCAGCTGTGCGGTGTCCAAAATACCACCAGACACCCAAGCCAATGACGACAAGTAACAGGAGTTGGGGCCAGCGTCGTTTGCGGGGCGGGCGGTAGCCGCGACTCGAATGGCTGTACATGGTATCTAGTATACAGGGTGACTAGTTAGCGTTCAGCAACGTCGCAATACTGGTGTAGCTCTGCGATAGAAGTGCTTTGGCGTTCTCGCCGCTACTGGCTTCGTAGGTGTTTGAAAGGCTGTTGGCGTAATCTGTTAGGAGCTCAACCAGCACCTGATTAAACGCTTCGTCGAAACGATTACTTGTGGCGGCTGTATCAAGCGCTAAGTCGGTGTCGGAGTCTTTCTGCGAAGCAAGCTCCAGTTTGGTTGGCTTCACGTCCTGCTGTTCTAGGTACGCTAGCAGCTCCTGCTGCTGCGTGCTGGCACTTAGTTTGGCAGTCAGAGCGAGCGAGCGAGTATTGATGTCTTGGGCTTTGCCGGCGCCAATATCGGCAACACGGACAATCTCCTGCTGCTTGGCGGCGAGGTTCTTGAGCGCATCTATATCTGTACCGCCACTACCCAGCAAGCTTATGACTATTGAGATAATAATCATCAAAATTACCGCGCCGCCCACTACTACCAAAACGCGCTTTAAAAGCGGATTGCCGCCTAAGCTCGGGCCTTTGCCGGGCTGAGACGGGTTGGTGATGAATTCGTAAGGGTTCGGTCCCGGAGCGGGCGACCCTGGCTGGTTGGGGTTCATTACGCTTATTCTAACAAATATTCTTTCCTACCGATACGAGTCTCAGGCGGCGGCCGGCAGGCTAATCATCGCCTTCGAGCCGTGGTTTTTCTCCGATTCGATATGTATGTTGCCGCCCAAGCGCTGCAAGTCTTGGCGGGTTGCGTACAGGCTGATGCTCATACCACCGTGGTCAAACTGCAGGACATCGTCGGCCTGGTAGAAGGGTTTATACAGTTTTGACAGCTCGTTCCTATCCATGCCGACGCCGCTGTCGGTAATTTCTACATGCAGCACGTCACGCTTCATGGAAGTTCTTATATCCAAGCTGCCACCATCCTTGTTATACAAGATTGCGTTGCCGATAACTGATTCGAGCGCCAGTCTTAGATCATCGGCCCGCACTTTTACCGGCTTCATGACGCCAAATTCAGTAGATACAGTAATTTGTTTTTTTGTAATCTCGGCTTCATCGTCGGCCAGAATCCGGGTGATGAGCGCTGGCAGAGATACTTCACTCGGCTGATCCGACAGCGGCTCGACTGATGCTCTGGTTTTCGTAAATATGGTAGTGATAGCCTTGAGCCCGCGCCCAAACAACTCTTGGTATTTTGCGTTTGTAATCTTCTCATGGCCGGTTTGCAATGCGGTCACAATGCCACCGAGCGAGCTGCTCAAGCGCGTTATTATGGCACGGCGTTTGGCGTCCAGTTTTTCGGCGAGTTCTTTCGAGGCACGCAGGACTTTTCGCTGGAAGCGGCTCAAACGGAAGATGCGGACGGCGTTTATGAAAATCAACGAGGACATAGCCGCCACCGCCAGCTGGTACTGGAATTGGTGGACGGGTTTGAAGGCATCCGCCAGATAGAGCAGGTAGGTAAGACCAAATCCGAAAACGGCCGCCACGCCGATAGGTACAAGGTAGTACAGCCTGTCGCGCCAGGTAGTAGTTTGTTGTCCTTGGGTGACTAGATTTTCTTTGCTCGCTGCCTCGGCATCATCTTTGGTCAGCTCGCTCGAGACACTATCTATGGTAGTTGCCAGATCTGCCGATGCCGGCTGCAGTAGCTGCAGGGCCGCCGCTTCCTTTTCTGGGTCGGAGCCAAGCAACTCGACAGTGTTTTTTACAAGTGCCAGAGGCGTGTTCAGGTGGTGCAGAACAAGCCGCAGGAAGTTCTGCTGTTCTTCAAGCGCCGATTTGAGCTGCTTAAGCTGAATGCGTAATTCGGCAATTTTCTTTCTGTCTAGGTATGCCTGCATTAGTAGAATTATTGCCAGTAACATGAGCAAAATCCAGAAATAGTAGGGGAGCAGTGCCTGTTGTTCTTCGGGCAGTTCCTGCACGAAAGAAATGGCCGGTCCCAGAACACCATTTGGCCTACTGCCGGATTGTCCCGGCGTATTACCACTATTGCTTCCACCCCCTCCGTCGGTGGTACCGGTACCGGAGCCGTCGTTGCCATCGCCTCCGCCTGTACCGTCTCCCGAATCACCATCGCCTCCGTCTTGCCCACCACCGCCTCCAGAATCACCGGAGCCGCCTGGGTCGGTTATGTTGCCAGTGTCGCCACCGCCGCCCGGGTCAGGCGTCGAACCATCGGGTGGCGGGTCGGTGCTGTCGGGGCAGCTTTGCCCGTACGCGCACGAGCCGTACGCGCCGTCTCCGTATTGGGCGGACGATGTACCCACGAAAACAGGGCCGCTCATCAACAAGATTGCGGTCACGACCAAGCACTTCAGAGCACTTCTTACAGATTGCATATATTACCTATTTCGAATATGCTTATCAGTATAAACTATCGAAGTTGCGAGCGAGTTTTGGAACTGACTGCCAAGGACGTGATAGCCGCAAAAACCTAAGGATTGTAAGTGGCATATATACCGACCGTACTCTACCCATCAGGAACGCCGGCAGATACCGGAACTACCTTGTATACCGTACCGGCTGCTACCAGTGCCATTATTAAAAACATTGTTATGACAAATACCACTGGCAACGAGGCCACGTTAAACCTGCATGTTGTACCGTCAGGAGGCTTAGCGCAAAGTTCTAACCGAATTCTTTCTACGTATCCAGTGCCTGCCAACGGAGTAGCGGTGTTGGATTGCAGTATTGTTATGCCTACTGCTTCTTTTCTATACGGCCTGAATGCTACGCCGGGCGCTGTCGTTCTAACAGTATCAGGTGTGGAGATTACCTAAGCCATGGCTTTAACTACTAGTCTAAACTCGGTTGACCCTCGTCCCACAGTCCGTCGCCTTACCCTCGTATCTAACGGATTATCGACGGGCGGCGGCGGTTATTCGCCCAACCAACAATTAGGCGGAGAGCTACAGTTTTTGAACGCCGCGCGCTCGACCAGCGGTTTTGCAACTGTGGCTAGCGCTACTATAGTCGATAGCGCCAGTGTGTTGGGGGCGGTAGACTTATATCTGTTTTCGCAGCCTGTCACATCGGCCGGCGATAAGACTGCCGCCAATTTTTCCGATGCTGATATGCAATATTACGTTGGTACCATCTCATTTCCGGCACCTACCAGCCTGGTAAATAACCGCGCCATTAGCCTTTCGGCCATCGGCCTAACGTACCAGACGAACGCTACGACACTGTACGGCTATCTGGTTACGCTGACTTCGCATGCCGTATTCAACGCCGCTACCGACATCCGGCTAAGTCTAACCGTCTACCAGTACTAATATGGCCGGGCGACTCACTCCGCCAATTTTTCCGCTACGTCCGGCAGACGATTCTTCTAAGTTTTTGGCCAAAGACCTCATCATGGCCTACCCGATGCTCGATAGGGGCGATGTGCTTAAGAATTACGGCTCGTGGGGCCCGGCGCTAGATCTTGATATCACCGGCGCCACATACTCGCGTAGCGACGGCATCGCCACTTTAGATATCAGCGCCGGCGCGATGGCCAGCAAGACCGGCCTGAACATGACGCTTCCCAGCAAGTGGTCGTACGCATTCTGGGTGAAAGTAGATGCTGCACCTACATCTGAAGAACTGAACATTTTGCGCTTCCAAGGCCTTACCGAAGGGCATATACGTGCCTGGATGGACTTCCAAGGCATTTGGAGCTGGCAAAAATATTCCACTGCAGATGCGTACTCTATCTTGCCGGCCAGCACGTTTCCGACCAGCCGCCTCATGCTCGTTATTGGAGTCTATGGTGATAATTTCCTGCCTCCCGCTCAGCTTTTTACCAACCAGGGCTTTACAACCCCACCCGAGCAGCCACTTTCCTATGCAGTCTATAACAGCGGGCAAGGCACGCAGGCTACTAACTTTAGATCGTTTTACCTTGGCAATGAACCGGCAGGAATTGAAGGTTTGAAAGGCTCGATAGGTCCGGTATACATCTGGAGCAGGGCCATCACGCTCTCTGAGATATGGCAGCTCTGGAAAGACCCGTATGCACCGTTTCGGCGCAGTATGGAGCAGAATATTGTACCAAGCACGATGATTTCATTCTCGGAGTTCAGTTTGGAGGGCATCGGCAAGTCTACCAGCCCGCGACCGCTATTCCAGGATGACAACGCGATAACTATTTATGTGCAGGATTATCATCAGTACGTAGCGGTTCCGGTAGACACGCTCCAACCTGTTTCCGACACGTTACCGAATGTGACCATTAACGTAGCTGATACGTATAATTATCAAACAATACCAACAGACACTATTGTTGATGGTGAGACGGGTATTATTACTACCTTAGAAATCGTCGTAGCCGATAGCATCAGTTTCGTGGCTTTGCCAACAGAGAATATGGAGAGCGAGGCCCCTTACAGCCTCATTACCGTGACGATTAATGAGAGCATCGCCTATCAAACTGAGCCAACAGATACGTTTATTCCTGGAGATTCTTACACTATCACTTCTGATGTGATTACTGTAACTGATTCCGCGGCATACCAAGTACTCCCATCAGAGGATGTGACAGGGGCTTAAAAAATCCCTATACTTAAGCCACAAGCATTATGTTGAACGAGAGTGTAAATACCAGCGATATTGTTAAAACGGTCAAGGGCCACGTGACCGTCGAACTCTTTGATGCCAAAAGTGGTAAGCTCGTGCACAAGCAAGAAAAGCACAATTTCATTGCTAATCACGGAGTAGATTATTTGCAGTACCTTCAGAGAGTGAATTTTAGGGATCAGCTAAGTGTACTAGGTGGAGCGGCTGTCGACACAGACGTTCCAGTAGCCAATACTTTTACGACGATCGCACTCAGCGATTCTTCGTTGGCAGAAAACAGCGCGACTGAGTGGTATGTACCGGGTAAATTTATCGGGTACTCCACTAAGGATAACTACTCGGGTGC
>CAYQTN010000007.1:0-11937 GCA_964420445.1 uncultured Candidatus Saccharibacteria bacterium | reverse complement strand
GTTCGGCCTTGTGCAACTCTTCTAGTAAGTCGTCTATTTGACCGGCCAAGGCTCCTGGAATGTTGCTGCGTGAGTAGCCGATACGGTGATCGGTGATACGGTCTTGTGGGAAGTTATAGGTACGGACCTTTTCGCTACGGTCGCCAGAGCCGATAAGATTCTTGCGCTGGGCGGAAAGCTTGGCATTGTCCTCATCTATTTTTAACTGCAACAAACGGGAACGCAAGATACTCATTGCTTTGGCTTTGTTTTTTATTTGCGATTTCTCATCTTGGTTGGCTACGACTAAGCCCGAGGGCAGGTGGGTAATACGGACAGCCGAGTCGGTCGTGTTTACCGATTGTCCGCCGTTTCCACCTGAGCGGTAAACGTCAACCCGCAGGTCAGAGTCTCTAATCTCTACATCGGTTTCTTCTGCCTCCGGCAAGACCGCGACGGTGACAGTGCTGGTATGTATACGACCTTGGCTTTCGGTTGTGGGTACACGTTGTACGCGGTGTACGCCCGCCTCAAACTTCAGTTTGCCGTAAGGTTCGTCGCCCCTGACCATAAAGCTGATTTCTTTAAAGCCGCCCGCCTCAGATGGACTTTCGCTCAGCAGCTCTACCTTGAGTCCGTGTATTTCGCAGTAGCGGCTGTACATGCGGTAGAGCTCGGCCGCGAACAAGCTTGATTCATCACCACCGGCAGCGGCGCGGATTTCGAACAGGGCGTTGCGCTCATCATTAGGGTCCTTGGGTGTCAGTGCTTCTTGCAGGGCGGCTTGGGCATGTTCGAGCGCCTCTTGTGTTTTAGGCAATTCATCTTGTGCGAGCGCCGCCAGTTCATCGTTGCCGCCAGCCATCTCTTTGTCTTCTTCAAGCTGTTTTTGGAGTTTGGCTACTTGCACGAACAGCTCAATTAGGCGTTGTAGTTCGCTTTGGCGTTTTGCCAGGCGCGGGTACTGCGGCGTGCTGAAGATGCCCGGATCTTGCAGGCGGGTGTTTAGTTCTTTGAGTTCAGTTATGTATTTCGCGCTTTTGTCTTCCATGTATTATCCTTAGGCCTTCATTATATGCAAAAAACCGCCAACATTCGATGCGCTGGCGGTTCTATGTGGTGACGTAGCTAGCGTTTTGGCGCTGGAGCGGTGCCGAGCTTCTGGGCGCTGGTCTTAGATTCGCTTTTGCGTGGTTTCTTGGTGATTTTTGACTCGCGTGCGGCCTTAGCGGCTTCGGTGCGGGCCTTAAAGCGGTCGACACGGCCTTCGATATCAACAAGTTTTTCTTGGCCCGTAAAGAAGGGGTGTGAGGCAGAGGAGATGTGGACCTTAACCAGTGGGTATTCGTTGCCGTCGTCCCATTTAGTGGTTTCTTCGGTGGCAACGGTTGAGCGGGTAATAAAACGAGTGCCGTTGTTGAGATCTTCAAAAACGACTGGACGATAATCTTTGTGGTGGAGGTCTTTTTTCATACTCGGGCTATTATACACATCTGTTATACTCCAGTCAATAAGGAGTTACCTGCATGTTTGAAAAGATGCCCGAAATCGCGGCTGTTCTATCTTTGTCTACGGTCAGCGCACTGGGAGCGTTGAGCTTTCATGAACAACATGAGGCTGAACCACAGATAGTAGTTGTAGATGAGGGTTATATGAGGCGAGAAGACAGAGCACCTGGTGTGTACCCTGAAACTGATGGTGAGCTGTTAGCGCCTATGCCTACTCCTCGCAGTAACTCGCTGAGGCAAGGACACACGTACTCTCACCGACGTACGTATGGTCGTAGCGGCCAACTACCAAATCGCACTCGTGGCGATGTCCGCTCAGTTCGTATGCGCTAGTTGCTGATGCTCGTTTCATCTGTTATAATACCCTTCGTCAATTATTAAGCAGTTTTGGAAACATATCCTCCTGTCCGAAATCCGTGTAGGAACGGACAGGTATCCAAAACGAAGAACAAGGAGAAAGTAATATGGCTACGAAAGTAGACACAGCAAATGACGCACCTGTTGAAGTTGCGGAAAAGAAACCAACCGCGCCAAAGCAAGCGAAAAGCACTGTCGGCGCGGTAGATATTAAGGCCCTATTGTCCGCTGGAGCACATTTTGGGCACAAGACCAGTCGCTGGCATCCTGCCATGGGTCAGTACATCCACAGCAAGCGTGGCGGCAGTCATATTATCGACCTCACCATGACGGTCGAAAAATTAGAAGAAGCGCTGAGTTTCTTGACCAAGACTACCGCAGCGGGCAAGCAGGTATTGTTTGTCGGTACCAAGCGCCAGGCGCAAGAGATTGTCCGCAAGCTGGCAGATGAAACTTCGATGCCGTTTGTAACCGAGCGTTGGGCTGGCGGAATGCTAACCAACCAAAATACTATCAGCGGCCGTATCAAGCACCTGAAAGATCTCGAAGCTAAAATGGAGTCCGGCGAGCTTGCCAACAAGTACAACAAGCTTGAAGTTCAGCGTTTTGCCGAAGAAATCGAGGCCATGAACGTGCTTTACGGTGGTATCAAAGACCTGCACGCCCGTCCCGGCGCGGTGTTTCTGTTTGACCCGACACACGACAAGATTGCGGTTGCGGAAGCCACCAAGCTTGGCCTGCCAATTGTCGCAATTTGCGATACCAACTCTGACCCAACGCGTATCACCTATCCGATTCCTTCTAACGACGATGCCATTAAGACGCTTCAACTGATAGCCGACTACGTCAAGGCAGCCGTTGAAACAGGCAAAGCCAAAAGCACAAAACCGGCCGACAAGTCCGAAACCAAATAACGGGGGAACACATGAATATTGAAGATATCAAACGACTCAAGAACCTGACAGGTGTCGGATTGACCGATGCCAAGGCCGCTCTGACTGAAGCGAACGGAGACTTTGACAAGGCGCTCGAAGCCATGCGCAAGAAAGGCCTAACCAAGGCAGAAAAGCGCGGCGAACGCGAAGCCCGAGCCGGAGTTGTAGGTACCTATAACCACGACGGCCGTATCGGCGTTATTGTCGAAGTTAACTGCGAAACCGACTTTGTCGCCCGCAATGAAATCTTCACTGACTTTGTAAAAGACGTTGCAATGCATATAGCCGCCAGCAGCCCGGAGTTCGTCTCAAGCGACGATATCCCCGCCGAAGCTCGTGACAAAGCCGCAGCTGAATTTACTGAGAAGGTGAAAGCTGAAGGCAAGCCTGAAAACATGGTTCCGAACATTGTCGAAGGCATGCTTAAGAAACATTTCGCCGAGAAATGTCTGCTTGAACAGCCGTTCATTAAGAATCCCGACATAAGCGTCGGCGAATTTGTAAAAGAACACAACGCCAAGCTCGGCGAAAACATCGTCGTGCGCCGCTTTAGCCGTATCGCACTTGGTGAAGTGGCCTAAGGCTACAGAGAAGTCTTACCGAGAGTGCCTAAAAAGAGACCCGTGCCTTCCGCGCGGGTTTCGCTTTTTTTCGGGGCTTGTTTTACAATTACTACAGCGTAATGACGAATGAAAGGTGTTATGAATCCAAACCAAGTACTGACCGATGCCGATGCTAAGTTCAAAAAAGCTGTCGAGCACTTCGAGGAAGAAATCAAGAAAATCCGTACCGGTCGGGCGCACCCCGGTATGTTAGACGGCGTTATGGTGCAAGCTTATGGTACGCCGATGCCTCTGATTCAAGTAGGCACCGTTACCGCGCCAGAAGCACAGCAGTTGCAAATCACTCCTTTCGACCCGAATAATCTTCAGGCTATCGCATCGGCCATACGCGACAGCCCTTCACTTGGGCTTAATCCGAGTGATGATGGCCGCGTGGTACGCGTGCCCATCCCAGCTCTCACCGAAGAACGCCGACGTGAAATCGTAAAAACACTGGGTGCTAAAGTTGAAGACTGTATGATTGCGCTCCGCGGCGCGCGCCATGATGCGCTCGACGTCATTAACCAGTCCAAGAAGGACAAGGCTCTTGGCGAAGACGACGCCAAGCGCTTGATTACGCAGGTTGAGGAAATGATGAACAAACACAAGGTTGCCGTGGACGCTTCTGCCAACAGCAAAGAAGCAGAAATCATGAAAGTGTAGCCCGTGTGGCACCCCGTCATATCGGTATTATCATGGACGGCAACCGCCGCTGGGCGAAGCAAAAAGCTCTCCCGGCGCTAAAGGGCCATTATGCAGGTGCCGAGAATCTGCGGACAATCGCTTTTGCGGCGCAGGATGAAGGGGTCAAGTACGTATCGGCGTTCGCGTTTTCAACCGAAAACTGGCAGCGGCCAAAGACCGAAGTAATGTACGTGATGCGACTCATTGTTGTGTTCCTAGATAAGTACCTGCAGGATTTTTTTGACCGAAAAGTGCGTCTTGTTTTTGCCGGCTCTCGTGACGGTCTGCCCAAGAAGGTGCTTGCAGCCTTAGACGACGCGGCAGAAAAGACAAAACGGTTCAAAGGCACCACACTGGCACTATGTATAAACTACGGTGGCCAACAGGAAATCGTTGATGCTGCCCGGCAGCTACTCAAGGAACGCTTTAACCCAGACAAGCTGAGTGCCGATGAGTTTGCGCGTCATCTGTACGCGCCGGATTTGCCGCCACTGGACCTTATTATCAGGACATCGGGCGAATTCAGAACATCTGGCTTTATGCTGTACCGTTCTGCCTATGCGGAATATGCCTTCGTAGAAAAACACTGGCCGGACTTTACCCCTCAGGATCTCAAAGATATCATCAAATATTACGGTTTTCGCCAGAGACGCTTTGGCAAATAGCCACATAAGCATTTATACTAGTCATACGATATGGGAATCATCTTTTTTGTCCTAGGGCTGGTGCTCTTTATTGGCCTGATATTGGTCCACGAGTGGGGTCATTTTATTATGGCTCGGCGCAATGGAGTTGAGGTTGAGGAATTCGGCCTTGGTTTTCCGCCTCGTGCCAAAATACTGAAGAAACACAACGGCACTGTCTATAGTCTAAACTGGCTACCGCTTGGCGGTTTTGTGAAGCTGAAGGGCGAACACGACATCGACACCGAAGCGGGAACGTTCGGTGCTGCCAGCACGCTTGCTAAGACAAAAATCATGCTGGCGGGCGTCGTCATGAACCTTATTACAGCTATTATTCTCATGACAATTGTAGCGCTCCTTGGTATGCCAAAGCTTATCGACGGCCAGTTTAGCGTTGCCAGCGACACTAAAGTGACCCAGACACCGGAAAATGTCGGTGTGATTAAAATTGGTGAAGTCATCAAAGACTCGCCGGCAGAGCGGGCAGGCCTACAAAAGGACGACGAGCTTATAAGTCTCGGTGGTACGACCATTGACGATATCGAAGCAGTTGGTGACTCAACCGCCGCTAACGCTGGAGAGTCTGTGGAAGTAGTCGTTGCCAGGGGTGACCAGCAACTAACTCAAGAGATAACGTTGAACCAAACTTCGCCGTATTTAGGCGTTGGTACATATTCAGCGCAAACAGGTCTGGAAATCCGCCGTTCGACTTGGTCCGCCCCGATCGTGGCAGTCGGCGTAACGTGGGACTTTACCGTCGCAACTATGAAGGGTTTAGGCACGGCTTTATCTGGTCTTGGCTCGACCATAGCCGGATTAATTACCGGTAATGATACTGCTCGCCAAGCGGGTCAAACTGAAGCTTCCAGCCAAGTCGCTGGTCCGGTTGGGATATTCGCGGTGCTGTACGAAATCTCAAAGCAAGGTATTGGCCTAGTGCTGTTCATTATTGCGCTTATCTCACTGACGCTAGCAATTATGAACGGCCTTCCGATTCCGGCACTCGACGGCGGCAGGTTATTCGTGATGCTCTTGTTCCGAGCAATCAAGCGGCCGCTGAAGCCAGAAGTTGAGGAGCGGATCCACGGAACAGGTTTCGCGGTGCTCATGGGCCTGTTCATCTTGATTACTATCGTCGATGTGCGGCGGTTTTTGTAGGCTTATCGCATGAAGCATCCGCTTGCCGTAGCTAATCTAAAGAAACCTTTCTTCAGGTATGATCCGCTGAGCTCAATCGGCGCGACAATCGGCGTCTTTTTCTTAAGCCAGATTGTTGCCGCGATCATGGTAGGTACGTATCCGCTGCTTATGAACTGGACCGACAAGCAAGCTGCCAGTTGGCTGGAAAGCTCAGTCGTTGCGCAGTTCGCGTACATTCTGCTCGCCGAAGTTATCGCCGTGGCTCTTGTGCTGCATCTGATCAAACGAGCTGGCGTGACAAAAGCCCGGATTGGCTGGCTGGCCTTCCGGCCGAGTGACGCGGGCTATGCAGCAATTGCCTATGGGTTGTACTTTTTGGCATATGTCGTACTTGCTACGGTAGCATCAGGCTTGTTCACCAGCCTCGATATGAACCAAGAGCAACAGGTCGGGTTTGGTACAGCGTACCTCGCCTGGCAACTTACGCTGACATTCGTGTCTCTGGTTATATTGCCGCCCATAGCCGAAGAGATTATCTTTCGTGGCTTCCTATTCACGAGCTTACGCGCAAAGTACAAATTCCACACAGCTACGATTATCACCAGCATCATGTTCGGCGTGGCCCACTTGCAGTTCGGGGCTGATGCTCCGCTGTTATGGCTGGCTGCGCTGGATACGTTTATCCTGTCTTATTTCTTGTGCTACTTGCGCGAGAAGACCGGCAGTTTATGGGCGCCGATATTGCTACATGCTCTTAAAAACCTTATTGCCTTCATGGTGCTCTTCGGTGACAGGTTCTAGGTCTGGTACAATGTGCCTAAGTATGAGTGATGCTACCGTCTTCCGCTGCGAAATGCCCGTAAGGGTAGCGTAGCCGTTCTCTAAATAAAGCAGAAGACAAACCGTAAACAGGCAGAGTTATATCATGAGAGTTTCACAGTTGTTCACAAAAACGAGAAAAGAAGCGCCAGCCGATGAGCAGGCAAAAAACGCCCAGTTATTGATTCGGGCCGGCTACATCCATAAAGAGATGGCCGGTGTCTATACATTTTTGCCGCTCGGCCTAAGGGTACTCGAAAACATTTGTCAGATTATCCGCGAGGAAATGAACGCGGTCGGTGGCCAAGAGCTTAAACTGACGGCACTACAAGATCCGGAGATATGGCAGGCAACCGATAGATGGGACGATGAAAAAGTGGACGTATGGTTCAAGACAAAGCTGAAGAACGACAGCGAGCTGGGCCTAGGGCCAACGCATGAAGAGCCGTTGATACGCGCCGTGAAACCCTTCATTAAATCTTACAAAGACTTACCGTTCCTGGCTTATCAGATTCAAACCAAGTTCCGAAATGAGACACGAGCCAAAAGCGGCGTGATGCGTGGGCGGGAGTTTTTAATGAAAGACCTCTACAGCTTTGCGCGAACAGAAGCCGAGCACGACGAGCTGTACGAGAAAATCAAGCAGGCGTACGACAAAGTCTACGCCCGGCTTGGCATTGGCGAGCAGACATTTTTGACCTTTGCCAGCGGCGGGATGTTTAGCCAGTTTAGCCACGAGTTCCAGACAGTCTGTGAAGCCGGAGAAGATACGATTTATCTGGACCGCAAGAAAAAAATTGCCATAAATGAAGAAGTTAACACTGATGAAGTACTGAGTGATTTAGGGTTAAGGCGCGAGGATCTTGAAGAAGTAAAAGCCGCCGAGGTGGGTAATATATTTACCCTTAAAGATAAGTTCAGCAAACCACTTGGCCTGACGTTTGTAGATGAGGATGACAAGGAGCGTACGGTGCTGATGGGTTGTTATGGCATTGGGCCATCCCGCCTCGTTGGGGTGATAACCGAGCTGCTTGCCGACGACAAAGGACTTGTCTGGCCGGAAGCTGTGGCGCCGTACAAAGTCTATCTGGCACGACTAAGCACCGACGAAACGGTTGCGGCCAAAGCGGACAAGTTTTACGAAGAGTTCCAGCAGGCAGGTATCGAAGTTCTGTACGATGACCGTGATGTTCGACCGGGAGAAAAATTTGCTGACGCCGACCTATTGGGTATCCCGCACCGAGTAGTCATAAGCCCCAAGACAATAGAACAGGACAAGGTAGAGTGGAAAGCCCGCGGCTCGGAGCTGTCCGAGCTCCTCTCTGTTGAGGAGCTAAAAAATCAGTTGCGTTAGGTCGCAATGTCGGTATACTAATAGTACCGCTGGTCGCTTTCAAATGAGCACCAGCTTTTGTGTAAGAAAGGAAAGAATATGAAGAAGCAATATCACTTGACCGCATCAGGTTTGGCCGAGCTAAAGGCCGAACTTACAGAGTTGACTGCCAAACGTGCCGAGATTGCTGGAGAAATTGCTTCAGCCCGTTCTCAGGGAGATCTTGCCGAGAACGCTGAATATCACGCAGCCAAAGAAGAGCAGGGGCGCAATGAAATACGCATCGAAGAGATTGAGCACATCCTGCACAACGCGGAGGTTATCAATACGCCTAAGGACGATAACAAAGTCCGGCTTGGCTCCACGGTGAAGCTTAAGCATGCCGATGGAAAGACGAAAGAATTCCAGGTTGTGGGCACGGTAGAAGCCGATCCCTTAAACGGCAAAATCAGCGACGAATCACCTATCGGCAAGGCCTTGCTTGGCAAAAAAGAAGGCGAAGAAGTCGAAATTGTCACACCCGCCGACACTAAAACCTACGTCATCGCCGACATCGGCTAACAACCCCTTACACACGAAGCATAGTCTGGGGTATACTTACCCCAGATTTTCATAGTAACGATAGAAAGTAACAAATCATGCGCTGGCTCAAAAAGCTTGTCGACCAGATTGAAGAAGCATACCCGGAAGGACCGGTACTGATTGAGTCGGGCGCGTCGCCATCTGGCACGTACCACATGGGGCATTTGCGTGAAATTGTCACGTGTGATGCCGTATTGCTGGAGTTACGTCGCCGAGGCCGTGAGGCCAGTCACGTCCAGTTTGCCGATGACCTAGACGCGCTTCGCAAGATTCCGGTAAATGTGCCTGCGGAGATGGAGACGCACCTAGGTCGTCCACTCTGCGATATCCCGGCACCCGACGGCTCTGACCGCTCATATGGAGACTATTTCTTGGAAGGTTTTGTGAGTAGCGCCGAAGCCCTCGGTGTTGAGATGAGCGTTATTCGCAGCCATGAACGCTACCGAAGTGGCTACTTTACGCCGGCTATCGAACGCGTGTTGGCGCGCTTGCCAGAAGCTCGTAGCGTGCTCGAAGAAGTATCGGGCCGCCAACTGGACGACCATTGGTCTCCTATACAGGTTATGGAAGATGGCTATCTCAAGAATCGTACGTTCGTTTCTATTGATAAAGATGCCAAGATGCTGACGTATAAAGACCGTGAAGGTAACGAATCTTCTACAACCTACGCAGATGGTCAGGTAAAACTCGACTGGCGTTTAGACTGGCCGGGCAGGTGGTGGCTGATGAAAGTAAACGTCGAACCGTTTGGCCGCGACCATGCCAGTGCCGGCGGCTCGTACGCGACCGGCGTGGGCATCATGAAGGACATCTATGAGGCTTCGCCTCCTGTTCCGGTACCGTATGATTTCATCAACCGTGCCGGTGATACAAAGAAAATGAGCGCCAGCAAAGGCACGGGAATCGCGGCCGATGAAGCCGTCCAGGTGTTGCCGGCCGAAGTACTTCGATACTTTATGCTGTCCTCGCCGCCGGAGAAGCGACTATATTTCGATCAGGTCGACGGTACCGTGCGCCTGATAGACGAATTCGCGGCTCTGAGCGCCCGTACTGATCTGGATGAAGATGAACAACACACGCTAGATATCTGCACACGTGGCAGCAAAGAACGCACTGTCAGCCGAGTGCCTTTTTCGCATCTGGTAGCAAGCTATCAAGCGGCTCTGAGAAATCCGGAAGCGACCATAGCGGTCATTGCCAGGACAGAGCATGCCAAAACGGTTGAAGAGGACCGGAGTATCATCGAGCGGGAGCTTCACTTTATAGATAAGTGGCTTGATACGTGGGCACCGGAAGATATTAAATTCACATTGCGCCAAGATGTTAATATGGCGGACTTTAGCGATACCGAAGTAGCCTATTTCACGGGCCTGGCTACCAAAATCGAGCAGGCGCCTGAAAACGCAGACGGTGAATGGTTTCATAAAGCCATTTATAGTTTTAAAGAAGAGCTTGGCATAGACGGCAAAGTATTGTTTACCAGCTTGTACCGATTGTTGATATCTAAAGATTCCGGCCCAAGGGCGGGCTGGTTCTTAAGCTTGCTGCCGCGCGATTGGTTGTTGCAGCGCTTACGAATGGAGGCTTGAATGGCAAAAGAGACGGCCATCTTTGCTGCGGGCTGCTTTTGGGGCGTGCAATTCTACTTTGATCAAGTTCCGGGGGTAGTAGAGACCGAGGTCGGCTATATCGGCGGCAAAACCGAGCAGCCGTCTTATGAAGCGGTATGTTACGAAGACACCGGCCATGCCGAGGCAGTGCGGGTTGTCTTTGATAACGAAACGGTTACATATGGGACGCTCTTAAAACAATTCTTCCGCATGCATGACCCGACCCAGCTTAATCGTCAGGGTCCTGACGTTGGTGACCAATACCGTTCGGCGATTTTCTACACATCAGACGAACAGCGTATCGAAGCAGAAAAAATGTTAACTGAGCTTCGAAACAGTCGTCCGGTCGTTACCGCGCTCGAGTCTGCACCGCGGTTTTGGCGCGCAGAGGAATATCATCAAAAATACACAGAGAAAACCGGGCGGGGCATGTGCCACATCCCATATAAGGAGGTTTAAGCGGGTGAATTATATCTTCGATTTTGACGGAACAATTGCGGACAGTTTGCCCGCCTTCATTACGGTGTTTAATAAGTTTGTACGCGGAGACGACAATCCGGTGACTGAAGAAGAGTTGTTGCGCTACCGGGGTATGACCTCACGCAAGGCTTTGAAGTACGCTGGCATCCGCTGGTGGCAGATCCCCAAGCTCATCATTGAAGGTACACGCGACTTTCATGCGCTGGTGCCTAGCTTGAAGCCGTTTCCGGGTATGCCAGAACTTATACGTGAACTATATGAGCGCGGCGACACGCTCTATATTGTCACGTCTAACAAGCAGGAAAATGTCGGTAAATTTCTCGAAATTCATAAGCTTAATCAGTACTTTACCGATGTCGAAACCGGAGCCAGCCTGTTCCGCAAATATCGCTACATCGCACGGATAATTAAGAAGCATGCCCTGAAACGCACGCAGACTATTTACATCGGCGACGAAACACGCGATGTGCAGGCGGCCCGGTTGGCTCGTATCAAGACCATCTCGGTGACATGGGGTTTTAACACTGCAGAAATCCTCAAGAAACAGCGGCCGGCATTTATGGTTGATAAGCCAGAAAAGATCCTTAGCATCAAGCTCTAGCAATGCGCCACCATTAGCGGTATACTACCGCCAAGATTACACAGGGAGGGCGGTTAAATCGTGGACGAACAGCAACACCATAACGCACAGGGGGGGTTTACTATGGATCCGCCCGTATCTGGGCACGAAAATCCTCAGGCATGGAAAGAGCATGCCCAAGCGGATATATCAGAACAAGATAAGGCCATGAAGGAATCAATTGACCGGCCAGCACAAGTCAGCTCGCTCTATCCTCCGGTTCACGACAGGCCGCACACACCGGAGCCAATGCCTCGAAGCGCCGAACAACCCACTACACCGGCAAGTTACAGCATGAGTATGCCTGCAGATGACAGACCAATTCCAGTCGTGAAAGTGTTGAGCGTCCGAGGCGTCGAGTACGCCATGATGTCAATTCTGCTGTGGTTCGGTGCAGGTTCGTTGATATTCATACTTGTCTCCCTCCTTCAGGGCGGCGCTAGTTTTGAGACCCTGGCGTTCCCAGTGTCATTGCTTCTGGTGACCACGCCGGGCTTTGCTTATCTGTATCTTCGGCTTCGAAGGGCTGAATTGGATAACCCCAGCTTGCGCCTTGAACCATCAAAGCGCCGGTTCTCTCAGATTACGCAGATCGTGGCGTTTCTG
>CAYQTN010000006.1:0-13421 GCA_964420445.1 uncultured Candidatus Saccharibacteria bacterium | reverse complement strand
TCAGGCTGAGAGGACTTGAACCTCCGGTCTCCGGACCCCCAGCCCGGCGCTTTACCAACTAAGCTATACCCTGTTGTGGTAACTGAGACTCCCTTTCGGGGTTTCTCGTCGCGCGGTGAAAATCGGGTAGATTTTCTCCGGCTGCTCTTCCCGAGGAAAAACAGAAAAATTGACTCATAAAAGTCGGGGCCGATATGACAACCTGGAAATTAACCCAGGTGGGTTCCCTCACATGCCTGCCTCAGCAGCCATAAATATTGGGCTCCCATATGATACGTATTCAGATTATCATATGATCGGCGACCCGACCTGCAGGTATTATCTCACATGATTAACAGAGGCGCTACTTACAGACCGAGCAAGAAAAAGAGTATGGATTCCATTATTGAGCCAATAATTGGGGCGACGAACTGATACAGGAAGAAGATGAAGAGTAGTATGGCGGTAAAGCCGAATGATTCGATTGTGGCCATCATCCGCTGCACGGGCTCAGGCGCGAAAGCATAGAGCAACCGTGAGCCATCAAGCGGAGGAAATGGAATCATGTTAAAGACAAACAGACCAACGTTTATGAGTGTGAAGATGGCAATACCATCAACAACAGCGTTGCTGCTTATTGGGACCAGCTGAAAGATAAGCCCGGCGACGGAAGCCATGGCAAGATTCGAAAGCGGCCCAGAAACACCGATAATAGCCACGCCGAATTCTTCGTATCTGACCCGAGCAGGGTTAAACGGCACTGGCTTCGCGGCAAATATCGGGGGTAGCCCTACCAAGATAAGCACCATGGGAAGTAAAATCGTTGTAATCAGATCGATGTGCTTTAAGGGGTTGAGAGTTAGTCTTCCCTCTTCGTGCGCAGTCGTATCACCAAGCCAATGGCTGGCAAATGCGTGCATCGCCTCGTGCACTGACATACCTATAAGCAGCGAGCCGAGGACGATTAAAAGCTGAAGGCCAGATAAGTTCTCAAACATTACTCCCATTATACCAGCCCGGCACCCCTTGACCAGAAGGCAAAAAACAGATAGAATAGACCACTGAATCGGTCTTCATTTCTAAGGAACGAAGACTATAACAATAAGATGACAAGGATGCATCATGCAACGATGTGATTTAACCGGTAAAGGCAAACAGTACGGCCACAACGTGAGCTTCTCTCAGCGCCATACCCAAAAAATCTGGAAGCCCAATCTGCAGACGAAGACCTTTATGGTAGACGGCAAGAAAGTCACCATGAAACTGAGTACTCAGGCGATCCGTACCCTGAAGAAAAAAGGTTTGCTCCAGTAATTCCTGCCCTCGGCTGTCGAGGACTCAAAAAACACCGGCTCATTGCCGGTGTTTTTATATATTTAGGGCAATTTACTGGCGTTCGAGCACAATAAGCTGCATGCTCTCACTAAAGTCGACGGGCTTCGGCTTGAACTTACCAAGCGGCTCTTTTGAATCAATCGAGAGGAGCTTCAGCACTTCTGATAGTGGCTGCTGAGACACCGGGTACTTCAGTTTCGAATCATCATAATGTGTTGGTATAACAATCTTCGGTTCAATCTTCTTTATTACCTGTAGCGCACCAACGGGATCGAGCGTATAGCCGTTTCCACCTACGGGCACAAGTAAGATATCAACTGTTCCGATTTCTTCGAGTTGATCTTCGTTTAAGTCTGGGTGGATATGCCCCGTTACACAGACTCTGAGATCATCGTACTGTATCTTATAGATAGTTGCTGATTCGGTGCCAGCCTCGTCCATATGGGCGCGAGCGGCTATACCAAAGACAGATACCTCAGACACTTCGTACTCGCCCGGGTCATTAATAACCAAGCGGGCTCCGGGCTGTACTTCCGGCAATTGAGTAAACAACGCTATATCATCCGGTTTGGTAATGGACTTTGCTCCTAAGGCGGCCAGATTATCGTCTAAGACAAGCCTCCCCTTTTTGGTATTAATGGTGATGCAATTTGCTCCGTAGAATTGAATTTCCACTTTTACTCCTCCTCGGCTATCTGTTTCTTATCGATTAATATCTGTTTCTTGGCGGACATTACGGTAGTAATAAACCTATCCTTCACCTGACGCCTATAAGAAAACTCAGTCGGCGACATAACGACGTACCTGATCTCTTTTTTCTCGCGCTCCTCTAGTGACTGCATAAACTTCTGCGATTTTGTCTGATTGACATCACCAACGATTAACATATCGATGCCACTGGAATCATCACGCGTAAACTGGCCTGTTAAGAGCGCCATCTCGACGTTGCCTATGCTAGCAAGGTCAGCGAGTACAGGGTCGGCTTGTTTTGTAGCAACAGGCGTCTGGTTTTCTTCTTCGGTTGGAGCAACCATGTCTGGAGAGGCTCCAAATATCATAGTAAGCGGCGTGAAGTACTCGTAGGTCTGATTAACCTCGTAGTACAAACGGTTGTTAGTTTCGTCCGAAGAAATGATGCCGATGCTTAGTAAATTTGAAAGCTCGCGGCGCACAGAGTTAATCTGCTCGTCTATTTTGCGAGTGATTTCACGTACGTAAAAAGACCGGTTTGGGTTGCTATAAAACAGCTTCAGTAACTTCACCCTGGTCTTGGACCCAAATAATTGTTCGACCATGGCTATAGCTTACCACGGTTTTGTTCGTATAGGGGTAAAATGACCTATTTTGTCTGGTATTGTTGTATAAATTGCT
The DNA here is from genome assembly GCA_964420445.1 of uncultured Candidatus Saccharibacteria bacterium. Classification (GTDB taxonomy): domain Bacteria; phylum Patescibacteriota; class Saccharimonadia; order Saccharimonadales; family JACDBH01; genus CAYQTN01. Next base: position 10,736 of record CAYQTN010000006.1, on the reverse strand, counting down.
TCGTTAGTTGCTCGGCTTCCGAGTCATTTTTTACCCAACTAATGTGCGGGTTGCGCCTGAACCAGGTTCGCTGTCGTTTGGCATAGTGCATGGTGTCTCTCATGATTAAGGAGCGCGCCTCGGCGGGCGTTGCCCCCTGCCATTCGCGGTAGCCAACGGCCGTGAGCCCCGGAGCGTCCCAACCATAATGCTCGGCTAGTCTAGTGACTTCAGATTCGAGCCCTGAGGAAATCATCTTATCGGTACGAGTCACCACACGAGCCTGAAGGTCTTCTTTTCCTACCTCGATTCCAATGACCAGCGTGTGCTTTCTGAGCCCTTGTTTTACAGCGACAGCCCCGTTGGTTTCCAGCGCCCGTACCAAATGCCGCTTATTCTGCCTATTTTCTGGCATGGGTATATTTCTCTCAGTAATTCGTGCCTGGAGTGCTTCAACAGTTAGCGACTGCAGCTCTTCGCGGTCTTCGCGGCCCACCGGAGGCAAAAAAGCATAGTTAAAGATGAGTCCGTCGATATATAGCCCCGTTCCCCCGACGACAATCGGTACGTTCCCCCTTCGGTAAATCGCGCCAATCAGTTCTTCGCTCCTGCGCTTGAATTCGGCAGCAGTGAAGGTCTGGTTGGGCTCAACGACATCGAGCAGATGGTGAGGTACCGTCGCTCGCTCTTCATCCGACGGCTTGGCAGTGCCAATATCCATTCCTATATATACAGTCCGGGAATCGGCGCAGATAATCTCGCCACCTAACTCTTGAGCAAGCTTAAGACCAAGCGCTGACTTGCCGCTTGCGGTAGGTCCGACGATGACTATGAGTGGGGTTGATTCAAGAGTGGTGTCCATAATAATTCCTCAATAGCTACATAATACGTATCTTCTGAGCCGTGCACCAACACTCCTTCGGCCTCCAATTGGAGCTTTTGGCCCAGCCTACCCCCGTAATAACCAGCGGCCAGACCGCCCTGCTTGTTAACCACCCGATGCCAGGGCAAGTCGGGTGGGCCAAAATGAGCAATACCGCCGACAATTCTTGCCGCGCGGGCATTGCCGCACAGGGCTGCAATTTGACCGTATGTCATTACCCTGCCGGACGGAATCTGAGCAACTAGCGCCTGTACTCTTTCGGCGAATGCCGCATTTTCCCTAGACACCTAAACGCTCCAGTACCTCTGGCCAATCTTTGCAGCGAACGGCGGCTTCGGGGATATCGTAGTGCCAGCCATACTCACCGAACAGAATTGTTTCGAGGCCGACGTCCAGCGCGGATTTACAGTGCCCGGGGTTGTCGTCTATCAGCATGAAGGCCCCGACATCCTTACAGAGCTCGCCTTTGGTTTGGCCGGATGGCAGGTGTCTATTGCCCGCAAAATGAACAGATATGAACACATCACCAAAATGAGTCTGCAGCCACCTGAGCGTCTCTTGCTCCCAGGCAGGATTACGAGCGGTCACAATAGCAATATCGTAGCGCTTCGACAGCTCACCAATTGCGAAACTCGCGCCCGGCAAAAGTGGTACGTGCGACTGATCTTCGAGCATTTGGTCATCAAGCTGGCGCATTGGTACCCTATCGGCAATGCCGTGCGTAGACCAGACCCGCTCGTAGTAGCCCCAGTACTCCCCTTCGACACGGTAGTGCTCACGCTGCAGCTCGGTACCTAAGCGGCGGTTCACTTCAATACGTAAGGATTCGGTGCTATCAGCGATGACATCGTCGATATCTATTGCAAGAATCTGTCTAGTCATTACATGCTTGAGTGTTTAACGCGGCTGACTACTTCGTTAGCAGCGGTCTTCAGGAAGTGCTCGATGCTCATGGCTACCGGTGGCTGCACCTCGATATCTTTGCGAATTCTTGGAGTAATTTGCCCGCCTTGTATCTCTTTCTCACCCAATACTACGGTGTAAGGGACCTTCCAGACTTCGGCGTCTCGTATCTTCTTACCAACCGACTCATTTGAATTATCTACTTTAATGCGCAGACCGAGTTTTCTACCCTCCTCATGCACCTTTGCGGCCAGCTGCACCGTCGCCTCTTCTTGATTGACGGTTATAAGCCGTATCTGTTCAGGCGCAAGCCACATTGGGAACTTGCCTGCCGTGTGCTCGATATAAACCGAGAAAAACCGGTCGAAGCTACCCATGATAGCGCAGTGGATCATGATGGGACGCTGCTTTTCTCCATGCTCGTCGGTGTATTCCAGCCCGAAGCGCTCCGGCTGCACAAAATCAAACTGCACCGTCGCAACCTGCCAGACACGGCCGATTGCATCAGTTGCCATAAAGTCGAGTTTCGGTCCGTAAAATGCGGCTTCGCCCTCTTCTTTATAGTATTCAAGATTATTACGAGCGGCGATTTCAGCAAGCTTGGTTTGCCCAAATTCCCACAGCTCCGCTTCGCCTAAGTAGGCGTCACTGTCATCCCGAAGCGACAATCTGAGGCGTAAACCCATATCTATAGCACTATAGAAGTCTCTTATTTTCTCAATTAACTGGTCAAACACGAGGTCTACTTGGTCAGGACGGCAATAGGTGTGGCTATCGTCCTGACTCAGTGAGCGCACCCGTGACAAACCGTGAAGCTCTCCGCTCTTTTCATCACGGTAGTTCGTGGTAGTTTCCATGTACTTAATAGGTAAATCTCTGTAGCTGCGCTGCCGCGCGGCGTAGATTTGGGCATGGTGCGGGCAGTTCATCGGCTTCATGACCAGTTCATCACTTGTCTCTTGGCTTTTTACTAAGAACAGTTCACTGCCGAATTTGTCCCAGTGGCCGGAAACTTCGTAGAGTTCTTTCTTGGTGATATGGGGCGACCAGACACGCTCAAAGCCAACTTCTTCCCTTAACTGCTCCGAGTACTTGATGAGCCCCTCGCGGATAACGGTGCCCCGAGGAGTATAGAGAGGCAAACCGGAGCCAACAAGATCAGAGAACGTGAACAGATCTAGCTCTTGACCCAATCGGCGATGATCACGCTTCTTGGCCTCTTCAAGCATAGACAGGTGAGTCTCTAACTCCTGTTCGCTCGCGAAAGCTATACCGTAGATACGTTGCATCTGGGGATTCGTTTCTTTACCACGCCAATAGGCTCCGGCAACCTTCATCAGCTTGAAGGCGCCAACTTTTCCTGTGCTTTCCACGTGCGGCCCACGGCATAGGTCAGTAAAATCACCATTCTTATAAAAGGACACTTCACTTACAGATGCGTCACCTTCGGCAATCGTGCCCAGTTCATCACTACTCAGGTCTTTTGCAACGGTAGTGCCGGAACGCTTGAGGTCGTTAAGCAGCTCTTCTTTAAACGGCTGTCCCTGATCCTTTGCCCAAGCGAGCGCTTCATCAATAGGCATGGTGAGGCGTTCAAACGGTTGATCTTCGGCGATAATCTTCCGCATCTCTTCTTCTAAGCGCCCTAGATCGTCTTCCGACACCTTTTCTTCGCCTAGATCGACATCATAATAGAACCCGTTCTCAATAACGGGACCCACACCGAACTTCGCTTCCGGCCTAACCCGCTTGATAGCGGTCGCCATGATGTGCGCCAAGCTGTGCCTCTGGGCATGCAGATTATCGGCTTCGTTCATACTTACTCCTCTTTGTTTACTCTTATTATATTAATAGAAATAAAAAGAGACGCGCTCTCTGTGACTATTGAATGCTCTCGCAAATACATTCAAAACAGAGGTTACGCGTCTCGGGACCCTTACCCTTTCGTCATCTGCCGAAAATGTGCTGCATCTGTCTAAGATGCTGTGTAACTAAGATGACGACAAGATAAGGGACGGTTCCACCGGACTTCCCCCGATTTGGCAATAAATTGCCGCTTCGGAGCTTATGACCGCCACGTTACGTACGTATGGTCGTGCCGACGGAGCTCGGTGGTTGGTGAAGCCACTTCACAGCTCGATGTGTATTGTATCACAAACACATCGCAAAACTTCACCTAACGGCTACTATACACGTACTAGCATGATAGTGCTAGTACTTATTTCTGGTTTTTTGCCGGTTTCCGGCCACTGCCCTGTGGATAATGTGGATAAGGTTTTCTGCGCTTCTTATACCTCTGATGATATCTTTACTGTAACTTCTTGAAATGTACGGTTGTCTTAAATTGCGACGCTTTGTTCGCTATTTTTGACTTCAAGCAAAAGGCCGGCATGCACTAAGCTGGTGAGCGATAGAGAGTTCGAGTTACCCTACGCCTAGCCAACCTGCCAGTGGAGGCGGTTAGTCATAGAAAAAGGACCTACATCTGCAGGTCCTTTTTCTATGGTGGGCGATATCACTTTCGTGGAATCGGCCTGTTTCACCAAGTAAAAAAGCCACCTCCGGTGGCCTCTTTACTTGGTGGGCGATATAGGATTCGAACCTATCACCTCCACAACGTCAATGTGGCGCTCTAGCCAAATGAGCTAATCGCCCTGAAAGCTCTTTAACAGATAGATGATACTGCATTTACCCCTGATAATCAAGACTGGCGGTAGGATTCACAGATACGCGTGAGGTAGCGAAGGTTGTGTATCGAAGCCAGGCTGCCGGCAAGAGGCTCGCCTACCTTAAACTGATGCCGTAAGAAACCCCTTGAGTAACCGTTTGCGCAAGCAAAACAGTCACAACCCTTCATTATTGGGGCGGGATCGCCGGCAAATGCGGCATTCGTAAGATGTATTTTCTTATCTTCTTCAACCCATACGGTTGCATGCCTCGCATTTCGAGTTGGCAGAACGCAATCAAGCATATCTATACCGTGCTCAATGGCAAAACGGATATCGGGCGGATCGCCGACACCAAGCAAGAACCTCGGACGACCGGAGTCATCATACAGCGGCGCTAGGTACTCGAGCACTTCGTACATCTCTTGCTTTGTTTCGCCAACGGAAAGGCCGCCGATAGCAATGCCTCCAACTTTGCTGGATTGTACGATTTCTAGGCTCTTACGGCGAAGTTCTTTGTCTAAACCACCCTGGACTACGCCAAACAGTATCGGCCGATCTTTGGGTGCCATACCTGAAGTCAGCCGTTCGAATTCCGCTATACAACGCTGCAGCCAGCGGTGGGTTCGCTCAAAAGCTTCGAGCGTGTCCTTGCGGGCATCACCATCCAAACCCGTCAGATGATCAAACGCTACAATCATATCGGAGCCTAGTTCGAGCTGTATTTGTATGGAGGTCTCGGGCGTAATCATACGCATTTCCCCCGTTACCGGGTGCTTGAATGTAACACCTTCTTCGGTAATCTTGCGCAGCTTACTTAATGAAAACACTTGGAAGCCACCGGAATCGGTCAAGATTGGGCCTTGCCAGCCACCAAACCCATGCAGACCACCCAACTTCTTTATTATTGCTTCGCCCGGCTGGAGGTGGAGATGATACGTGTTAGCCAGCACAACTTGGACGCCAGTGGCCGCCACCTGCTCAGGCAGAAGACTCTTGACCACGCCCCTGGTTCCATCAGGCATGAATGTCGGCGTCTGCACCGCTCCACGGCGGGTATGGAGCGTGCCTGACCGGCTTCCGTCATGGTTACGCGATTTCTCGTCGAAAATAGTCACTTTTACATCGTTCACAGAGGTAGAGTATACCACAGATATTGACTTTTTACTTGATATATGTTAACATAAGCGTGTTAATCGGGAGTCTTTGGTGAGTAAATCTCAGCCAAATACGCTTGAGGGGTTTAAGCTTTTCTACGAAGAGCTTATCCATGTTAAACCTTCAAAGCAGCGGTTGCGCAGGCCACGGCCGGTGTCATCCGGGAATTAACATAACAGAGGTGGAATGTTATAGCCGTCGGGATTATCCCGGCGGTTTTTCTTTGTCCCCTGTTTTTATATGGTTATCCACTGGCATTTTTTACTGCTCTATGACAATATGTTGACATGGTTTGTATATATTGCGGTCATGAAACCGAAGTAACTAATTCCCGCCCGGCGGCCCGATTACCACGTGTGTGGCGGCGCAGGGCCTGCAAAGCATGCGTCGCACAATTCAGCACCAATGAATTACCTGATTTTGCTTCGAGTATGGTGGTGCAAGCCCCTTCCGGAGCATTAAAGCCGTTTCTGCGAGATAAACTGTTCCTAAGTATCCACCGTGCGCTTAGTCACCGAGATGATGCTTTAACGAGTGCTACCGAGTTAACAAACACTGCTATCGGCAAGGCCTTCCGCCAAAAATCCGATGGAGCTGTTCTGCCCGCCACACTAATAGCAAAAGTTACCTTGGAGTCCCTGCGCAGATTCGACCCACTTGCCGGGCATACCTACAAGGCATACCACCAGCGCACGCTCGGTAAGTCTACTTCTTGACTGCCTTTTCGGTTACGTCGAACTTGCCTAAATAGCGACCGAACATCAGCCTTGTCTGTGACGTGATAGCTGCGGCCGTGTTGAACAAGATAGTCGTAAGTGGCAATAACGACCACTGGAGCACCATGAATACATTACGATGCCGCTTGTAGCGCTCCGGGCGTGGTGGCAAGAACTTGAGACTAAGCAGCAGGCTCACGAAGATTCCGGTCAGTGCGATGGTTTGAATGGTGCTGGCCATTCGCGGCAGTTGGTTGGCCACGAAGTTCTCGGGCCTTATGACCACCGGTATCAGTGGTGCAACCAAAATGAGCAGCGAGGCGGTCGCCCACGAGACATGACCCTCTAATAAACGTGACAGCTTCATAATCAGATCAATCTTCGGCACCTTGCTGTCCTTCGAGAAGCCCTTTGAGGCAACGTAGGCAACATCGCTGGCGCCCCATGCCCAGCGGCGAATCTGCAGGAACTGCGCCTTGAATGTGCGCCTATATCCATCGGCAAGCACCGCGTCTTGGTAGATTGGTGTGAATATCGGATAGACCTCATGCCTGCCCTCATATCTAAAGTAGGTACGCCAGTACTGGTGGCCGTCTTCAACGATTGTCCGCACACTCCAAAAATCAGTGTCTATCAGGGCAGCCATGCTCTGGGCATGCGAGCTGAAGTTGCGTAGCATATGCGGGCGCAGACTCAGCACAATGTTCCAAAATGAGTTACCTGTGGCAATGACGCGCATTGGTGAGGGAGCGTCCCAGATGTTGTTCAAAAACAGCGGTATCGGCTGATACGAAACGTAGCGTGGGTCTTCGGTGCTGCAGAACGTGTAGGTTAGCGCCGACAGATACCATTCGTGAGGACGATTATCGGCATCGAGCGTCGTGACTAGCACGTGTTCGGGATTAATCTTCTGCTCTTCAAGATAAAGCTGCAGTTTGCGACCGGCATACGTGATGTTGCCACCCTTGCCGATGACCTCACCGGGGATATCGCTCGGGTGCCTAATCGCCTGGGCGTGATGGAACTTGGGTGAGTATTCCTTCATCAGCGACTCCGCCTGGGCCTCTACATCTGCTCCACCCCGCTCTTCGTACGCCAAGATAAGGATTACTTTCTTCATATCGTAGTTTGACGCCAAAATCGACTTGATGGTTGGTTCTAAAATCTCTCTGCTCTCGTTATACGTAGCGACGATAATAGCGTGATACACCTCACTCGGTTTGCAGAACAAAGGGTGTTCGCTAAGACGAGCGACATTATCTCGGTGCCAGCGTGGGTTCTTGCCGTGAGGATGGACCAACTCTCCAGCTTCGAGGTCATCAATCAGCAGCTGCCAGTTAAGAGTCTTCTGACGGGTCAGGAGACGGTAGCCCTGGATTGAGCGGATACTCATAGCCAAACCTTTAAAGAACCAGACCAACAGATAAGCGATAATAAATATCGCAAATAAGGTTGGGTTGAGAAAACTCAGGATAAAGGGGGCAAAGAGGATGGACCAACTCAGCGCGCCGGGCACGATTTCCCAGAACCGGTAACGCCAGCCGCGCTCTTCTTTGAATGGTATTTCAATGTCTCTCATGGTTAGCGTAGCGTCATGAGGGCGTTACTGACAATGATGGTAAGGACAGTGATAAGGCTGGCTATGACCAGCACCATAACCGACACGTTCTTGCGGAGATTGAACGAGCGGATACTTATTAGCAGCGTGATAATGAAGTTGGCAATCAAAAAGAAGACGAAGCCGGCAACGTCGAGCGAGTTACCTATTTCGTACTCGCCAATGCCGAGATTGGCGCGATACTCGATGATGTAGCTCGAAGCAGTATCGGAGTCTAGACGAAATAGTACGAGCAGTGTTCCGACAGCTAGCAGCACGCTGTTGATTATCAAGAACAGCAAAATTGAGCGGTGATGAAAATACTTGCTTGGAATAGTCATAAGATATTACTGGTTATTATAGCCGAAAGGCTTGTGCTGCACGAATAATTGGTGCGGGTAGAGGGAGTCGAACCCTCGTCTCATCCTTGGGAAGGATACATAATAGCCGTTATACGATACCCGCGTCAGGGTGTAATTATTCGATTCCTTTCCCGCCAATAAAATGAATTTACTTGGCAGCAATAGTAATCGAATAAAGCCCCTTCCGCCTTCGGATTCGAGAATCCTCTCTCGAATCCGGTTTAGGCGCACTACATTCCGACGTGGAGCCGAAGATGGGACTCGAACCCACGACCTACGCTTTACGAAAGCGCCGCTCTACCAGCTGAGCTACTTCGGCACATACAGCCCTTTCCGCTTCAAATCCGCGAATCGTCTCGCAGTTTTGGTTTGACTGTATCATTCTAACAGATGAGATAGCATTGCATAAACAGGTAAAATTTGTTAGGATAGCTTGGTCATTCTTCCGAATTCTACGGATATGTACAAGTCATACGCGGGCTCGTGGTGTAGAGGCCTAACATGCCTCCCTGTCACGGAGGAGATCGCCGGTTCGAATCCGGTCGGGCCCGCCAAATAAAGCGCCTCATCGAAAGATGGGGCTTTTTATATGTGCTAAATCGGCGTATAACATACCATAAGCGGAAAAACATATGCCCACGCAAAGCAACCCAGACAGCCCAGGATTTGGTCAGAACTTTGACCCAGAACACTGGAAAGAACGCCAGACCCGAATGACAGAACAAGGTTCATCGGGAGACGTTTTCAGGGGGACTGAATTACGGAGTCTCGTAACAGCTGCCTTAGCGCGAAATGAAGGAGAGTCGGTTTCGGCCGAGAGGTATTTAAACCTGCTAACTACGTTCGTTGAATTCTCTATTAGGCACGGAGGCCCGGCCGTCCCGATGGCCGCCGAACACATCGACGAAGCGATGCGTATAGCCTGCTCTCCTACTACCTTGCAAGCTGAACCTCATTTCTTGCATATCGTAGCAGTGACGGCCGAACCGCTCGTGCAGCCTGCCATAGAAGACATTGATTCAGTCGCCTGAAAAACGACTATTCCAGCTCAAATGCTTCACGCGCCGCGAAGAAAGACGGCTTCGGCGTATAGTCATCCCGAAACATCAGCGGCTCTGCATCATCCAGACCGATGCCGTTGTACCAGCTCTGCCTATCTGTCAGCCCCAAGAATCCGAAGTTCGGGCAGATTTCCGGACCGACTTCAACACAAGCTTGAATAAGCTCTTTGTATATTACTGCTTGGCGAGTATCACGCTCTTCGTCGCTACCTTCAAAGTTATGCATGTTTACATCGAACTCGGTGATATAAATCTTTACGCCCAGGTCTGCAAAGCGGCGCATGTTGGCGATGACTTTGTCCTTCGGAGGTGCATTGGTAGCATCGATATGCATCTGCATACCTAAGCCGTCTATCGGGATACCCCTTGCCTTCGCCTGCTTGATGTATTCGTACATAAGATTGGATATTTCGCCTTCGGTTTCATTGCCAAAATCGTTCAATATAAGAATGGCGTTGGGGTCAGCCTCTCTGGCCCACGTGAATGCATTGTCTATGTAGGTTGTGCCTAGGCGCTCACCCCACCAGTCCTTATTGCCGCCCGTTTCGAGTTTTCGACTAAACGCCTCGTTTACTACCGTGTATTCGCGGACTTTGCCCTGGTAACGTGCCCCCACGGTTAAAATGTGGTCTTTAATAATCGCCAGCAGTTCCTCATCGCTAAAGTTGCCTTGCTTCAACCAGTCGGGCAGCCACTTATCGTCACCCCACAACAGGTGCTGGACGCGCACGGGCATGTCATTATCGTCAGCGAACTGGAAAACTTGGTCCATATTGGCAAAATCGTATGTGTCTCTAGATGGGCGCAAGGTGAAATCCTCAAATTTCCAGTTGGGTTCGCCGTCGATAATCGCATATTCGAATTCGCTCGCCAATATCTCGCTGTAGGGGCGCTCACGCAGGTACTTTAGCGAGGCGAATGAGCCGACCTGAATGCCTCTGCGTTCCGCCAGTTCTTTCATAGGTGGAACCGGTAACTCTGGCAACGGTTGGCTGACGTAGGGGTCTTTGTCTCTGGTAAGCCACAAACCTGTGAGTATGGCAGCAATAAGAATAGCAATGCCCGGCAAAAAGAGGACGAGTTTTTTCTTCATATCCTTAAGCATAGACTACTTAGCCTGGCCTAACCGTAAGATAACCGACAGTCTGGGTGTGAGGCTACGGGTCGTACAGCTAGAGTGTCAGGTACTGTCGAGGGGATGATGAGTTCTTAAACGGCTCGATGTATTCTTGGATATCCCTAAAGTTTATTTGGATATGGGCGGCTCGCGCCTTACCCTCTTCAAAGCTAATAGTCTTAACGATTTCTAGAGAGTAACCAGTATCTATAATATTCGAGTAGCGGCCTGCCTCTTGAGAGAAAATAGCATCTGTTACTTTAGCCGGTATGTCACGATTAGCCTCGTCAATAG
>CAYQTN010000005.1:11938-14750 GCA_964420445.1 uncultured Candidatus Saccharibacteria bacterium | reverse complement strand
GTTTTCCGCGTACCTCTGCTCAGGCTGACTGGCTGTTATCGCAAATCAAGCACCGTCAGCTTAAAATGACCGCGGTCATTCACTTGCAGGCCAGCGAAAAAGAAGTTGCGAAGCGACTATTAAGCCGCGGCCGCCAAGATGATACGGAAGCTGCTATCCGCGAGCGTTTTAACGAGTATGAAGCCGCCATTAAGCCAATATTAGAGCAATTTAAAGCCGCATCGGTACCGGTCTTTGATATCGACGGCGAGCGTGCTCCGGAAGAAATTCATCAAGACATTATCGAAAAGTTAAGGACGTTAATAGATGTTCACGCAAGTTAAGACCGAGCAAGAGATCAGCGCCATGCGCACGGCCGGCAAAATGCTGGCCGCTGTTCTTAAGTTGGTACAAGAATCCGCCAAAGAGGGTATGACCACAAAGGATTTAGCGGATGTTGCCGCCAAAGAGTTGAAGTCTTTGGGTGGGAAGCCAAGCTTTTTGCACTATGGCGGGACGGTTCCGTTCCCGGACGTTATCTGTATCTCAGTTAATGATGAGGTGGTGCATGGCATACCGAATACGTCGACAATCTTGCATAACGGCGACCTACTGAGTGTGGACTTTGGGGTCTCGTACGAGGGTATGGTCACTGATGCAGCCAGGTCATTCCTGGTTGGCAACGACGGCAAAGAGCAAGTAAAGCAACTCTTGCAAGATACCGAGAAGGCAATGTACGCCGGTATCGAAGCACTCAAAGACGGTGTGCGGGTTGGTGATATTTCCAGCGCCGTTCAAAAAGTACTTCGTAGTGGCGGCTACGGCATCGTTCGGGACCTCGTTGGTCACGGTGTTGGCCACCAGCTTCACGAAGAGCCAGACATTCCTAATTACGGTTTTGCCGGTTCGGGCCCCGTCCTTCATAGCGGTATGACTATCGCTATAGAACCAATGGCAACGCTTGGCACGCATCTTGTGACGGTAGATGACGACCACTGGACCGTCCGTACCGCTGACGGCTCGCTGGCGGCACACTTCGAGAATACTATCCTTATAACCGACCGTGGTTTCGAGATACTGACCCAGTAAGTTCTCAGTGCAAGAAAGCGTATTTGCTCAAAAGCAACCTCTAGCGGTATACTTCACCTCATGCGCGATACTGTTTTTCCGCACTTTGTCGGTATCGATATAGGAACAAGCACCGTCCGATGCATTGTCGGTATGTTTGACGAGTCTGACGCGGTTGCACCCTCTGTCATCGGTTATGGATCAGCTCCCAACTCAGGTATGCGTAAAGGGGTTGTTTCGCATGTCGAAGATGTCGCTCAGGCAATCAGCCAAGCTGTTACCGAGGCCGAGCGGATATCGGGTATCCGAATCAATGCCGCGACTGTAAACATTAACGGCGCCCATGTATCAGGGGTTAACTCACGCGGCGTGATTGCCATTAGTACCGCCAATCGAGAAATTACAATCGAAGACCGCGAACGTGCCGAAGAGGCCGCGACCATCATTCAGTTGCCGCCAAATCGCGATATTATCCAGGTATTCGCTAAAAGTTACCGGCTGGACGGCCAAGAAAGCATTAAAGATCCGGTCGGTATGCACGGGGTACGGCTTGAGGTCGACACCCATATTATCACCGTATCTTCGCCGGCTATCCGCGGCCTGGACACCGCGCTCGAAAAGGCCGGTTTGCGGGCAACCCACCACACGGTATCCGGCCTTGCCGCTGCCGAAGCGGTACTAACCCGCCAGCAGAAAGAATCCGGCACGGCGGTGCTTGATATCGGCGCCGGCACGACAAACATTGTGGTGTTTGAAGACGGCGAGGTGCAGCATGTCGCGGTGCTGCCTATCGGTGGTACGCACCTCACGAATGATCTTGCCATAGGGTTACGGACAGACTTGGGCATCGCCGAGGCCGCTAAACTGCAGAAAGGCACGCTGAAGCCCGAAGGAAAGCGCCTTGAGCACGTAAACGTCAAGTTCGAGGGCAGAGAGTACCAGTTTAACCAGTCTGATATACATATGGTGCTCGAGGCGAGGGTAGATGAGCTGTTCGAATACGTCGACAAGGAGCTAAAGAAGATTCATAAGTCCGGCAAGTTACCCGGCGGAGTAGTTATTGTCGGTGGTACGTCGCGTCTGCCTGGTTTGGCGGAATTTGCCCGCGACAGCTTGCAGTTGCCGGCCCGTATCGGAAAATTACTGCCTGCAGGCGGTTTGACAGACTCGATTTCCGACGAGCCGTACACCACCGCAATTGGCCTCATGTGGCTCGATATGCTGCTTGGACAACATGGTGACTCAGTTGTGACAGGGGCGGATACGTTGGGCAGTATCAATTCTATGGCCCGTAGCATGTTTAAACGCTTCCGTAAAAAGCGCTAAACATTGCTGGCTACATTTTTTATCCGAAACCTGATTGATACCCAGGCACAGCTACGCTATACTGCTATCTAGAAAGAGGAGTTCAAATAGCTATGCCGCAGGTAACACCTACCATCGAAACATTTGCCAGGATTATTGTCGTGGGTGTTGGTGGCGCCGGCGGCGCTGCCGTGAACCGCATGATTGAATCGGGCGTCCATGGTGTCGACTTTGTCACCGTGAACACCGACGCACAAGCACTACATCACTCACTTGCGCCTATCAAGATACACATCGGCCGTGATGAAACCCGGGGCTTAGGCGCCGGCGCCGACCCAATGGTTGGCCAGAAGGCTGCAGATGAATCGCGTGAGGAAATTGCCAAAGCACTTGAGGGTGCTGATATGATTTTCGTTACCTTAGGAGCCGGTGGCGGTACGGGTAGCGGTGCCGGTCCGAT
>CAYQTN010000005.1:9952-11928 GCA_964420445.1 uncultured Candidatus Saccharibacteria bacterium | reverse complement strand
GCTGAGATTGCCAAAGAAAGCGGCGCGTTGGTTGTTGGCTTTGCGACCAAGCCGTTTGCGTTCGAGGGCATTAAGCGCCGTCGCAACGCCGAGATCGCAATCGAGGGGCTCCGCCAGTATGTCGATACGCTTATTACTATCCCGAATGACCGTTTGCTTCAGACTATAGACCGGCACACGCCGCTACTTGAGGCATTCAAGGTTGCTGATGATGTCTTGCGCCAAGGTGTGCAGGGTATCTCTGATTTAATAACCGTGAACGGACTCATTAACCTCGACTTTGCCGATGTGAAGGCTGTTATGACTTCCTCGGGCTCAGCGTTGATGGGTATCGGTCGGGCAAGCGGTGAAAACCGCGCTACTGAAGCCGCCCAACAGGCAATTGAATCACCACTTTTGGAAGTTTCAATCGACGGCGCCCGCGGCATATTGTTCAATGTCATTGGTGGCAACGATATGACCATGCATGAGATAAATGCTGCTGCTGAAGCTATTACTACAGCCGCAGACCCCGATGCTAATATCATATTTGGTGCCACAATTGATCCTGATTTGCAGGGTGAACTTATTATCACGGTTGTTGCAACCGGCTTTGATGCCGCCTATTTTGCCAACCGCATGGCCAATCCGCTACCCGCAGCCGAAACTGAAGTACAAGACACTGTTGCTTCCACTAACGAGAAAGCTATGTCCGGCATAGACATGGATCTCGAAAAAGAAAAGGGCGATGATGTCAGCAATGAGTTCCAAAAAGACGAACCAACCAAAGCGCTGTGGCACGAAAACGAAGATTCCGATGACAAGAACGGCAAAGAAGACAAGCAAGACCATCTTGACCGTGCTGCCGACGGCTTCTTTGGCTCTATGGATAAAGACGACGATTTAGAAAAGCCTTCTTTCCTGCGCCGTCTCCGTCGCACGAAAACCCCTGAAAAAACAGATAAGAACGAACCAAAAGCGTAAGCACCTAAGTAGTAAATAATACACTGCAATCGCCTTGCAAAACGCTACCTGTAGGGCTATTATTTTTAGTAAATACGCTATATCTAGTACATACATCACCGGATATGAGCAGCGATGGCACGTTAAAACAAGTAAAAGTCCCGCAATCATCACCTCATCACGAGGCTGACTTGGGACAGATAAAGAAAAGAGGGTACATAACTACTATGAGATGCAGCCAGTGTTCGCTGGATGACACGAAAGTCATCGAATCTCGGGATGTCGCTGAGGGCAAAGCCATCAGACGACGGCGCGAATGTACCGCTTGCCAGCACCGCTTTACGACATACGAGCGCATAGAACGCCCGCAGCTTATTGTTATTAAGAATAACGGAGCCCGGGAGCTATTTAACCGAGATAAGTTACTTGCCGGCCTGTACAGGGCCTGTGAGAAAACACCGGTTACAGGTATGGATCTTGAGCAGGTAGTCGGCCGCATCGAAGACAAGCTTTACGAATGCGGCGACACGGAGATTGCTTCTACCAAGATAGGTCAGCACGTCATGGACGAACTGGCACTACTAAATGAAGTAGCCTACGTGCGGTTTGCAAGCGTGTATCGGCGCTTTAAAGACATCGCCGGTTTCGAGAAAGAATTGTCGCAAATAAAGCATTTGCGTACAGAGCCCGCCAAATCCTAGCCTTAGGATTTGACGGCTCTCCACGGTGTTTATGTGATACGATATGAATACCGAGGAGAGCTGTTCCGTTGACTTCTTAGGGGAGTACGAGAGAGACCGTACAACCACTTGCGAGCAAGGAGAGAAGCGGGGGAACTCTGGAACAAACAACAATACAAAATAATGAGGGGGGAGGCCGTTGCCAGGCCTGCCTCAGAGACGAAGTGAGGGTACTACAATGGCACAGACAACAGGTTTAGGGGTACGGAGATTTTTCACCAAGCCCAAGACAAAGGCCTACGATTCTATCAAGTGGGCAAAGCGGGATTCGGTTATTAAGAATCCAATGACCGG
>CAYQTN010000005.1:3326-9942 GCA_964420445.1 uncultured Candidatus Saccharibacteria bacterium | reverse complement strand
GAATTTCCGGAAAGCTGGTCACTGAACGCGATCAATATCGTGGCTCAGAAGTATTTCGCCGGCACGCCCGGTACAAAAGAGCGCGAGTCTTCACTGAAGCATTTAGTAAACCGTGTCGCTGATACGATTACACGCCACGGCTTGCAAGAAGGCTACTTCGAGACTGACACAGAAGCCGAAGATTTCCGCGAGGAACTAAAGGCTATTTTAGCGACGCAGCGCGCCGCTTTTAACTCACCGGTATGGTTTAACATCGGTGCGCCGGAACGTGCCCAGCAAGCCAGCGCCTGCTTTATTTTGGCAGTAGACGACACTATGCCGTCCATCCTGAACTGGTACAAAGAAGAAGGCATGATTTTCAAGGGTGGCTCCGGCTCCGGTTTGAACATCAGCGCTATCCGCTCCAGCAAAGAAAAGCTTGGCAAGAGCGCCGGTACGGCCAGTGGCCCGCTGTCGTTCATGCGTGGTGCTGACTCATCAGCCGGTGCTATCAAGAGTGGCGGTAAGACCCGCCGTGCCGCAAAAATGGTCATCTTGAACGCCGACCATCCTGACGTCCAGGAATTCATCTGGTGCAAAGCAATCGAAGAACGCAAAGCCCGCGTACTAAAAGAGGCCGGCTTCGATATGGATCTCGATGGCAAAGACAGCTTCTCGGTGCAGTACCAGAACGCCAACAACTCAGTCCGCGTTGCCGATGATTTCATGCAAGCGGTCTTAGAGGACAAAGATTGGGATCTGCGCGCCGTGACCAGCGGCAAGCGCGTCGAAACCGTCCGGGCTCGTGATTTGTTCCGTCAAATCGCCGAAGCCGCTTGGGAGTGTGCCGATCCTGGCATGCAGTTTGATACCACTATCAACAAGTGGCACACCACGCCGGTTGCCGGCCGCATTAACGGCTCCAACCCATGTTCCGAGTACATGCATCTTGATAACTCGGCCTGTAACCTTGCCAGTATCAACTTACTCAAGTACTTGAATGACGACGGCAGTTTCGATATCGAAGCCTTCAAGCACACCGTCGAAATTGTCTTTACCGCCCAAGAAATCTTAGTCGGTTACTCTGAGTATCCAACCGAGAAAATCACCAAGAACGCCCGTGCATACCGAGAGCTTGGTATCGGCTACGCTAATCTTGGCGCACTATTGATGGCCAAAGGCCTGCCATACGACTCAGACGAAGGCCGTGCGTTGGCTGCGGCGATTACCGCGCTCATGACTGGTCATTCCTACGCGACGTCAGCCCGTTTGGCTCGCCAAGTGGGTCCGTTTGCCGGCTTCCACAAAGACCGTGAAGGCATGTTGAATGTCCTTAGGATGCATCGTGAAGAAGTATCCAAGATTGACGCCAGCCTCGTATCCGAGGAGCTGCTCAGCGCTGCTGCCAGCTCATGGGACGAAGCCGTAGAACTCGGTGAACTTTACGGCGTCCGTAACTCACAAGCCAGCCTGCTTGCGCCAACCGGCACCATCGGCTTCATGATGGACTGCGATACCACCGGTATCGAGCCTGATCTCGGCCTGGTCAAGTTCAAGAAATTGGTTGGTGGCGGCACAATGACCATTGTCAATCAGACTGTGCCACGTGCGCTTAAAGCGCTTGGCTACACCAAGACGCAGGTTGACGACATCGTGAACTACATCGACACCGAAAAGACCATAACTGGCGCGCCGCATCTGAAGCAAGACCACATGCCGGTCTTCGCGTGTTCGATGGGCGACAACCCGATTCATTACATGGGCCACGTCAAGATGATGGGCGCCGTCCAGCCGTTCTTGTCGGGCGCTATATCTAAGACCGTGAACATGCCCGAGGATGTCACGGTCGAGGATGTCGAGCAGCTGCACATAGAGGCCTGGAAGCAAGGCCTGAAGGCAGTCGCTATCTACCGTGATAACTGTAAGGTCGGCCAGCCGCTGAGCATGCTCAAGAAGGGTGGAGACGCCAACAACGAGACCGTTAAAGAAGTTGTCGAGACGCTGAACGAAAAGATTATCGTTCGTGGCGCGATTCACCGCGACTTGCCAAAAGTCCGTAATTCCAAGACGTTTTCATTCACGGTTGCCGGTACGCACGGTTACATCACGGTCGGCGAATACGAAGACGGCACCCCAGGTGAAATCTTCGTTAACATCGCCAAGCAGGGCTCGACCCTGCGCGGCGTGATGGATGCGTTTGCTATCAGCATGAGTCACGGCCTGCAGTACGGCGTGCCGCTTAAGAGCTACGTCCGTTCGTTTACGAGCACTAGTTTTGCGCCAAGCGGTATTACGGACGACCCGGAAATCCGCACTGCCAGCTCGCTCGTAGATTACATCGCTCGCCGCCTAGCTCTGAGTTACCTCTCGTTCGATGATCGCCTCGAGCTTGGCCTAGCCAACTTCGACGACATGCCGACGGAGCAGACTAGCTTGCTTGGCAGTGAAGCGCAGATAGCGCCCACCGCTCCTGAAGCCAAGGCTGAAGTTGAAGCGCCCGTAGTAGCCGTAGCTATGGCAGTTGCACCGGAGACGCCGAGCAAAACGGCATCTTCGGTTGTCGATCCGGCCGCACCAATGTGCTACAACTGCGGCAATCAGACGCAGAAAGCTGGTAGCTGTTACGTCTGCACGGCATGTGGTAGCACCACTGGCTGCAGCTAAACAGTAAAAGACAATCCTTACGCGTACATTTGGGGGTCTGGGCATCGGCTTTTGTCCTGAGTAGATGTTGTGAGAAATAGGCGCCCCTGGGCGCGAGGACTGTTCGAAGATAAAAACCTGCCGGTGGCAGGTTTTTATCTAGTTCCGAGATCGTGGCTCTTTTGCGGCACAGCTGGCTGAGCCTACTGGCAGGCAAAAGAGAGACCATGTCAGCGAGCCTGTTCATAACAACAGATACATCAAGCAAAAACGCAGCCCAAGAGTTTTTGCATACTTTAGGCGGCCCAAAAGTATGGACTTGGTTCTTCGTCTGAAGGACACTACAATAAGCGTATGCGAATTGTCATGTTATATCGTCCAGACTCCGAGTACGGCCGCCGTACAGAGGAATATATCGCTGATTTTAAGCGCTTTCACCCGGGTGCCAGCATGGAAATCAGCAACATTGATACTCGAGAAGGCTCAGAGATGGCCCGGCTCTACGGCATCATGGACTATCCGGCGGTAGTGGCGTTAAAGGATGACGGCCAGCTGCAGCAGTACTGGGAAGGCATCGATAAGCTGCCGCTCATGAACGACCTCGTCTACTATGCCCAGCAGTAGGGGTGTTGTACTTTTCATCTGTCAGCAGTAAAATACCTTTGATGCGCTCTTCAGTAATGAAGAACAGCGGCTATCAACCGCGAATGCAGCGGGAAGAACAGGATAACACCTCAGTAGACTCCGCCGGCAGCCACCGTAACAGGCGAAACAAGAGCTAAAAAGATGGGGTCCCCGCAAAACCTGTTTTACGGGGCAAAAGTCTCTTTTTAGAAACTGGATGGTACCGTCCGGAGCAATCCGGATTCCAGTAGCTAAGAAGGGATTTTTTATTTTTCAAAAACAAGGAGCAACCATGAAATTCAAGGCAGGAACCAGACGACGGGCGCTCGAATACGAGAAAGATCTCGTTAATTACTGGCGAGACAACCGGACGTTTGAAAAATCGGTCGAGAATCGCCCAGCCGAAAACGGCTTTGTATTTTACGACGGCCCGCCGTTTATTACGGGTGTGCCTCATCATGGCACACTGCTCAGCTCGGTAGTTAAAGACGCGGTGCCACGCTTTTGGACCATGAAGGGCAGGCGGGTTGAGCGCGTGTGGGGATGGGATTGCCACGGCCTGCCGGCCGAAGTTTTTACCGAGAAAAAGCTCGGCATAACAGACAAGAAAGAAATCGGCACCAAGATTTCTTTGGAAGATTACATTATTGCGTGCCGCGAAAACATGGTGCTGACAGGCAATCTTTGGGAGGATACCATCTCGCGCATTGGCCGCTGGGTAGACTTTAAGGGCGCCTACAAAACCATGGACAAAGAGTACATGGAATCCATTTGGTGGGCGTTTAAACAGCTGTATGACAAGGGCAAAATCTACGAAGGTGAAAAAGTACTCATGTATTGCACGCGGGACGCCACGCCGCTCGCCAAAGCCGAAATCGCCATGGATAACAGCTACCAGGACGTAACCGATCCGTCGGTTTATGTGAAATTCAAACTGGTCGATTCAGACGCGGCCCTGCTGGCTTGGACCACCACGCCGTGGACGTTAAACGCCAACACCGCAATTGCGGTCAGCAAAGACGTCGAGTATGCCGAAGTAGAGCAGGACGGACAGAAGCTTATTCTTGCCAAAGACTTGCTTGATAAAGCCCTGACCGACGAGAAACACAATGCATTGCCGTATACCGTTCTCCGTACCTTCAAAGGTGAAGAGCTCGTTGGCAAGTCCTACGAGCCGCTCTTTGATAATCGAGGTGATAATGCGCACAAAGTTTGGGACGCGTGGTTTATACATACCGATGAGGGCACGGGCATTGCTCACGAAGCCCCGGCGTATGGCGAAGAAGACTATCAGCTTAGCCGCGAAAATAACGTGCCGATGGTGCTGGATACTGACGAAGAGGGCTATTACACCGAAGGCGAGTGGAAGGGCCGGCAAGTGTGGGAGGTAAACAAAGAGATAGCCAAAACTCTTCACGAGCGCGGCATTGTATGGAAGATAGACTACATTAAACACAGCTATCCGCACTGTCACCGCTGCGGCACCAAACTTATGTACCGCGCCGTGCCAAGCTGGTTCATGGACATCGATGGCCAGCGCCAAGAAATGCTCGAGCAGAATAAAAATATCAATTGGTTTCCGGAGCATATCAAGCACGGCCGTTTTGAAAAGACCGTCGAGAGCGCGCCGGATTGGAATCTGTCACGCGACCGTTTCTGGGCGACAGCCATGCCGGTGTGGAAGGGAACAGATACAGATGGCAAAGAACACGTTAAAGTTGTCGGGTCTTATGCGGAGCTCAAGGAGTTATCAGGGCAAGAACTAGACGACTACCACCGCCCGTGGGTAGATAACGTTACCTTCACGCTAGATGGAGTCGAGTATAAGCGTATCGAAAAGGTCATGGACAGTTGGTTCGAGGCGGGCTCGATGCCGTTCGCGCAGTTCCATTATCCTTTCGAGAATGTCGAAAAATTCGAAGCTAATTTTCCGGGTGATTTTATTTCCGAATACGTCGGCCAAGTCCGGGCCTGGTTCTATTATCTGCACGCTGTTTCGGTGGGCTTGAAGGGAGTCAACTCGTTCAAGAATGTCATCGTAACCGGCACAGTTGCGGGTAACGACGGTCGCAAAATGAGTAAGAGTTACGGTAACTACACCGATCCGAACGAGCTGATGGATCAGTACTCAGCTGATTCCTTGCGCTTCCTGTTGCTTTCAAGCCCGCTATTAAACGGTGAGGATTTCTCGCTGGTAGACAAGGACGTGTCAGACGTCGCGCGCAAGCTCAGCATGATATGGAACATGTACGATTTCTTCACCATGTACGCCGAAGTTGACGGCTGGGAATGGAGTCCGGACACAGAGCCGGCCAACAAAACAACCGGCGAAGCCGGTAGTTCTGATGGCCTCTCGGCTTCTTCCGGCTTGGACGGTCCGATGCTCGCTTCACCGTATGACAATACGGCTCGTTCCGCTTCTCCCGACCGCACCGAAATCAACTCGAGCTCTGAGCCCGGCTTTCGAACCCACAACCCTGTCCCGGCTGACCCGTCAGACTCGCTGCATAATCCGCTCGATATCTGGATAGTGTCACGCGTGCACCAGCTGAACAAAGAGGTACACGATAATATGGAGCGCTACGATATACCAAACGCAATCAAGCCGGTTTTGCCGTTTTTAGAAGACGCTAGCAACTGGTATGTCCGTCGTTCGCGCCGACGTTTCTGGAAGAGCGGTGACGATGGCGACAAGCAAGATGCCTACCGCACGTTGCACTATGTACTGACGCAGCTCAGCATGGTGATGGCACCGTTCACGCCGTTTCTGAGCGAAGAGCTGTACCGCAAACTGACAGGTGGCGAGAGTGTGCATCTGCTGGATTGGCCGACGCCAGGCCACGCTAACGAAGCGGCTATCGGTTCTATGAGTCGCGCCCGGCAGGTTATCGATCACGGTCTTGGCTTACGTATGCAACGGAGTGACTCCGAGCAATCGGTCAAAGTGCGTCAGCCGCTTAGTTTACTTACGTACTACGGTGAAAAGCTAACACCGGAACTCGAAGAAATAATCGCCGACGAAGTAAATGTAAAACGTGTCGAACACTCTGATTCGCAGTCTGATGCTATCGCAACCCTCGATAAAAACATCACGCCGGAGTTGAAGCGCGAGGGGTTGATGCGCGAAGTCATCCGTTTTGTGCAAAACGCCCGTAAACAAGCAGGACTGCAGGTGGACGACCGCATACACCTAGCGCTTATAGTTGAGGAAGATGATCTTAAAATGGCCATCGAAGAGCATAGAGATACCATTACGCATGAAACGCTCGCTGTGGGGCTTGTAGACGCGCCACAAGGGGAAATGCAGGTGAGTGAGGTGTCTGTAGAAGGTATGGCCCTTGGCATTGGTATTGAAAAACGCAGTTAAAGG
>CAYQTN010000005.1:2177-3316 GCA_964420445.1 uncultured Candidatus Saccharibacteria bacterium | reverse complement strand
AGAAAACGGTTAATTCTATACAGATGAAAAAAGCAATTATAACCACTGGTGGACATCAGTACGTCGTCTCTGAAGGCGACACCCTTGAAGTTGAGCTTTTGAAGGACGAGAAGAAAACAACCTTCGAGCCATTACTTGTTATTGATGGCGATAAAGTAAGTGTGGGTACCCCAGCTGTTACAGGTGTTAAGGTTACTGCCGACATCGTCGCGCAAGTACGTGGCGAGAAGGTTACCGCAATCCGCTACAAGGCTAAGAAACGCGTCAAGAAAGTGCATGGCCATCGCCAGCACCTCACTCAGATAAAGATTACTAAAATCGCCTAAGGGAAACCGAAGGCGATTTTTTATTTGAGCCGTATCTAAAACAGCTTCTAATCATAACTCTTTACGCGAATGGAAAAGGGTGCTGTGGATAAGTTTTTCAGGTACCTGATACCCGTCGCATTTATAACAACAATAAACATTGCTAATTCTGGTTCTTGTGGCATAAAAATGCTAATGAATACTATATTTGAACATACAAATGTACGGATAATTAGCGGTTTTTGTTTTCTCTTGTATTAGCTAATTATCATCTGGTAATAAGTACTCGGAAATTGAGCGTAGTTTGTCTATTCTCAACAGGTGCAAGAGAAAATATTCGAGAAGCGTCAATACTGCAACGTTGTAAATAAAAGTACGGTATTTGTGTCAAAAATGGCTTACATAGCATGTGGATATCTCTTGTGCACAAGGGAGTGTTTTGTCTTGAGTGCAACGGTGTACGACCGACATACTTAGTAGTGCCTACAAATAAAACAAACAGGCAAAACCAAAACCCAAATGTCAAAATCAAACACCTTCCGGTTCCGTACCGTTTTGAGCACCCTCGGGGTGCTGTTTGTCGTTTTGGTGTTTCTCATCATCGGTTTTGTCCGTTCACTCACGCCGACCGCATCGGCTGCAGCCAGCACGTATCTCAACTTCCAGGCTCGGCTGATGAACGCCTCCGGTGCCATTGTTCCGGATGGCGACTACAACGTCGAGTTCAAACTGTACGATGCGGCGACCAGCGGCAACTTGCTCTGGACAGAAACTCGCACCACCACTAACAGAGTCCGGGTTGCCAACGGTTACATGACGGTAAACCTCGGCTCG
>CAYQTN010000005.1:0-2167 GCA_964420445.1 uncultured Candidatus Saccharibacteria bacterium | reverse complement strand
TCGGTCACCGCCTTCGGCAATTCAATTCCTTGGGGTGAGCAGTTATGGCTGACCATGAACATCGGCGGCACCGGTACGCCAAGCTGGGACGGCGAGATGAATCCGCGCTTGCTCTTGACCGCTGTGCCTATGGCGTTCCGGGCAACTTCGGCTTACGGCGTAAACTCTGACAACACCAGCAGCGCATCGACCAACAGTAACAACGTGACCATCGGGACCGGTAATGCTGCGGGTGCTACCAGCAACTCGGGCAACATCAGCATTGATGTTGGTACCGCTACCGGAACGGCTGGAACCCTCACGCTTGGTGCAAGTAACGCGAGTGCTATTACGCTTGGTCGCACAGGTCTGACTCTCACAGTCGCGGGTAATCAGGTTGTTCAAGGTGGAACGTTAACCGTCGGCACGAGTACACAAAACGGTAGTCTGGTTCTGTATGACGGTACAGGTGGACAGACGGCAACGATTCAGGTAGGGAACTTGTCTGCTAACACTGTGCTGACAATCCCAGCCGCACTTGGGGCAACAGACACGTTCTGTTTTGTCACTCTGGCAAACTGTGGGGGCGCGGGCTCTGGTGTCACCACAGTCGGAGCACTTGATGGAGGCACAGCTAATGCTAATGGCGCAACTATTTCTGGTACGACCATCTATCTACAGTCGGCAAGTGCAACTTATTCTGGTCTTGTTAATACGACCACTCAAACTTTCAGCGGTAACAAAACTTTCAGCGGTACTCTTACGGTTGGTAATGTGCTCAGTGCTACCAATATAACCATCGGTACAAGTGACACCACCGGCACCCTACTTGTCCTAGACACCAAGACTGATGCTGGTGATCCAGCCGGTGTAGCTGGTGGTATGTACTACAACAGTAGCGAAGGCAACTTCAAGTGTTACCAGAATGGGGCATGGGTTAACTGTGTTACCGGTTCTGACTCCATCATAGTTGCGGCATCTAACTCATCCACTTATGACAAAGCCATCGCCGACTATGTTGCCGACGGTACCGCTGACCAGATAGAGATCAACGACGCCCTAACCGCTGCTAACCCAGCAGGTGCCGGCCGCAAGACAGGCAAGGTCACCTTGCTGGCAGGTACTTTCGTGGTCAGCGACAGCATCTCGGTACCAAACAACACAACCCTAGAAGGAAGTGGCAATGGTACCGTCATTGAGCTAGCTAACCTCGATGTTGACGAAAACATTATCATTAACACCGACACTACTACTGGTACGGGTGTGACCATCCGAGATATGAAGTTGGATGGTAGGGATGATTTGAACACGGCAGGGGTGCAGTACGGCATCCACTTTGACGGCATGGGTGCTGGTTCAGGGGCTAGCTCACGAAAGGGTGGTGTCATCACTAATGTCACGGTAACTCGTATTCGTAACAGGGCTATATCGCTCAACAACTCTGACAATAACCAGGTATTAGCCAATACCGTCACTCTTAACAGCGGTTCAGGCATCATTATTAACGGATCAACCAACAACTTGGTAAGTGACAACAATGTACAAGGTAATAACTATGGAATTTGGGCTCAAAATACGGCAAACTACAACACGATAACCAATAATACAGTCGAAGGTAATACGTTATATGGAATTTCCGTATCGATAAGTTCTTCTTACAATACAGTTAGCAATAACACATTTATAGACAACGGCGACAGGAGCATTTTCATAAATAGCAGCTCCAATTACAATGTCGTGTCCAATAATGCTAGCATCAATGGTGGCGGTAGCTCGTACTACAGCAACTTTAATATTTCTGGCTCCGATTACAACCAGATTATTAATAACACTTTCACCGACACAGCTTGCACTATAAACTGTCAGGCTATATCTATTACCGACGCAGCGTCAGACAAGAACTACCTCGAAGGTAACCGTTTCTCTGGCTCTGCCACCGATGCAGCTTCAATTAGTGATGCTGGCACCAACACCATCTACGTTAATCAGCAAACCAACAGTGCTACGAGTGCGAATATGGATGTCACTGATTTCCGCTTCCGTGGCTCAGCTAACTCAGCCACCGCCTTTGCCGTCCAAAACGCTGCGGGTACATCAGTCCTGAACGTAAACACCTCAACTGCCGGCGTAGCAGTCACCGGTACGCTAAGTTCTAGCAACACTCTTACTGTTACTGCCGGCGGTGCAA
>CAYQTN010000004.1:1931-14970 GCA_964420445.1 uncultured Candidatus Saccharibacteria bacterium | reverse complement strand
CTCAGAATAACCGGCTTTTACCAGGCGGAAAAACCGTTTTTCGTCAACATCAGGGAACATGGGCGTCTGTCTGCGGGTTAAGCATAAGATCTGCGAGTCTATTTTGGGCTCAGGTTCAAATAGTTCGGCGGGAACCAGACGGCCAAGCGAAGTTTTTGCATAGTACTGAACGCTTACGCTCAGTAGGCTCATTTGCCCCGGGGTAGCGCAGACGCGCTCAGCCACCTCTTTTTGGACCAGTAAGGCAGCCTTCGAGTATGCATTGTCGGATTCATGCAAGCGCCTCAGTAAGTTGCTTGTTAGGTAGTACGGAATGTTGGCGACAACCTTGTAACCTTTAGGCAAACGCGATAAATCAAAACGCATAATGTCTTGGTGCTGCAGGCTGAAGTTTTTATTACTCCCAAACCGTTTCTGTAAACCACCGATAAGGTCGTCGTCGAATTCGACAGCCTGGACGATCGCCCCAACTTGCAGTAGCTTCTCAGTTAACGTCCCCAGCCCGGGGCCAATCTCAAGCACTGTGTCCTCATGCGTTACGCCAGCCGCCTCACACATGGCAATAAGACTCTCTTCGTCGCGCAGCCAATGCTGGCCGAGCTGTTTTTTGGTACGAGTTTCACTCATGGTTGCAACAGGTTTAAACCGGACTGTTCATCGTGTTGACGCTCAAAGCCTTTATCGGTATCCCAGACATGAATAAACACTTCTACCGTGCCTGATACGACTGCTTCCTTTAGATGGCCACCACAAACGGCGAGCGTTTTATCGCTGACCGAGGCGTGCAAGTGCAGAGCCGGCTCGTTGTCTTGCCAAGCAACCGTGCCGGTGAGGCTTACTAACTCCAGCGGTCCAGCTATGTTGGTGAAGTTGTAGCGCTTTGCCTCCAGATCGTACATCCCCAGCTCGGCTTCTTTGAGGCCGCCAAGGGCAAAAACCCACGCGCCGCGAATTTGATTCGTGCGAACAAAGCTCAGAAGATTTTCGACAAGCTTCTCGTCTTTATCGAGACGGAGTGTATAGTTGAATTCGTCAGTTCCGTACACCATATCAGTTTATTATAACAGCGGTGATGCCTACCACCACTTATTGGCGAGCCAAAAGTCATATGCCGCCGACCAAGAGCCGTACCTACCCACGGCGTAGCTGTTGCACCACCGAAGTTGTGTCACGGCGTTGGTCTGCCAGTCAGAACCGGCGGTAGCCATCTTGGTACCCGGCAAAGCTTGGCACAAACCGTAAGCACCGGAGCTCGGATTGGTTGCCAGTACGTTCCAGCGTGATTCGCGCGTCACGATATAGTTCACGTATGGGTGATCGCCTACGGCAATACCAGCGGCGTTCAAGGCCGCGGTTTTATCGGTCGGAATCGAAATCGCACGGCCACGGGCGATGATTTGTGCAACCGGAGGCTGAATGACGATTTCTTGTATCAGTTTGCGTCCGACTTCGGTGCCATTCACCAGATCCAGCTCATACGTTACCGATTTTTTGCCCGGCGCGCCTTGTTGGCGTACAACGACAGTACCAAAAGACAAACTTGGGTCTTCGATTGTTTCGCGCGGCATCGGGATGGATTCTTCGATCGATAGAACCTGCTTGCCGGAGCGGGTTACAAACACCTGGCTTTGTTCGTTAAGCGGCGTATCTAGCGTCGGGGTAACAGTGTCGTCTGGTGCCAGCATAACGTTTTTTTCGTCCAGCAAGTCACCAACGGTTTTCGCCCGTGTCCGCAGCGGCAAGGCCGTACCGTAGAGGTTCAGAAACACCGGCGTTGAGCGGCGGATGACAACTTTCTGGGCAATACCGTCGCGCAAGAAATCGGTACTCGGCTCGGTGCGGATTTCGTCCTCCGGATAGACGATGAGCCCTGCCTGATCGGCGATACTGCGTGGCGTCTGGGCTGCCGAATACGTCAGGATACGCTTGTCATCATCGTTAATCACAACCGGCGTCGCACGGTAGACGTTGACCCGAAATTCGTCATCCTCAATCCTAGTATCAACGCCGGGTTCTACCACGTCGCCCTCGTTAAGGGCTATGCCGGCTTTTTTTAGGAATCCCCCGACGGTTTCCTCGCGGGTGGGCAGCGTTTGAGTCACATCATCGGCGTAGACAATCACAATGTTGGCGTCGATTTTTTTGACGGTGATACTGGCAGTGTCACGCAGCGTGACAACAAGAATAAGCAGAATGAAGGCCAAAGCTACGGCAGCAAGTATCGGCACTATCCTCGGGTGATCCCGATAGCGTTTTTCCACCCGGCGTGCGTATCGGCGGGTGCGTAGTTTGAAGCGTTTTATCTTATAGTGCACGTTTGCATACTGCTTGTCTGGTACCCCGTTATTATAGCACCGGCGCTATAGGAGCCGAGTTTGGTCAAGCGGTAAGTATTGCTTAAGGGCATAAGCGGCATCCTTGCCGAGCATGCGACCTTTTACATCAGAGAGCGCGAACCATTTTGCATCGGCGATCTCGTACCATTGCAGATGCAAATTCGGTTTCTCTTCAAGCTCAATCACACCGCATTCGGCTTGATAACTAATGCCCCCGGCTTTATGCCGGTAGGACCCAAGCGACCGCACAGAACTTTCCGGCACGTCAATTCCAACTTCTTCTTTAAGCTCCCGGACCGATGCGGCCGTTATGGACTCACCCTTTTTGATGCCGCCGCCGGGCAGGCTCCAGGCGCCATCGCCGAGCCAGCCTTTAATCAGCAGTACTTCCGCGTCACAAACGACCAGCACGCGGCTACGATGCGGCCGCAGGCGAAAATGCAGATACCAAACCGGCCAGCCGACGAAAAACGCGATTTTGCCCAAAAGACGAAGGATTGGTTTCATAGATTTACAACTTCTCAAGCGGCGCAAACGCCGTGTTGAGCTTTTTCATACCCTTAGACTTAAACAATACGGCAACATTGTCGCCATCGGCTTCCAGTACTGTGCCTTCGCCAAAGACTTGATGCCGTACGCGGTCGCCTTCGTTCAGCTCTATAACGTAGCGTGGTTCGTCATTGGCTTGTTGGAACATGGCACTTGGCCCAGTGAAGCCCGGTGCTTCGGCCGTAGCGCTTACTTCTATTTCACTGAGGAATCTTGAAGGCGGATTGTACTGCACGCCGCCGTAGAGCACGCGGCTGGTTGCATACACAAGATACAACTCTTCACGGGCGCGGGTCATGCCAACATACATCAGGCGGCGCTCTTCTTCCATTTCTGATTGGTCATACAGCGCACGGCTGTGCGGCAGGATAGTTTCCTCTAAACCGGGGATAAACACCGCCGGGAATTCCAAACCTTTTGCCGCGTGTAATGTCATCAGCGTTACGGCATTCGAGCCGGCATCAAGGCTATCTAGATCACTGACCAAACTTACTTCTTCTAAGAATCCGTCCAGGCCAACGTCCTGGTAGGCTTTTGCCACCGATATGAGTTCGCGCACGTTCTCTTGGCGCGACTCACCCTGCAGACTACCGTCATCAAGATAATTAAGATAGTCGAGTCGTCGCAGTAGGCTGTCGATAATGCCAGAGACGGCCGTGTCATTCATAAGTTCGCGGTAACGAAGCACGATGTCGGCTAGCTCCCGAAAGCCGGCTTTGGCCTTGGGCGTCAGGCCCGGACAATCATCGACTGTCTGCAGGGCCTTTAATACTCCTCCGCTGCTACGCGTCCAAGCAAGAAACGATTCCATTGATTTAGCACCGATGCCACGCGTCGGTACATTGGCCACTCGTTCCAGACTAACGGCGTCTTCCGGCTGGAAGATAAGCCGCAAGTAAGCCACTATGTCTTTAATTTCTTTTCGGTCATAAAACCGTACGCCGCCAACCACGCGGTACGGCATACCGTAGCGGACAAACATTTCTTCGATGGCACGACTTTGCGCATTGGTACGATATAAAACAGCGTAATCCGAATATCGGCGTCGGCCGGCATCAACCATGGCTTTAATGCGGCGGATAATCGCCTCACCCTCGGCGCTTTGGTTTGGTACCTGCAGCACCTGCACGGGCAAGCCGGAGCCGGACTCTGTCCACAGCTTTTTGTCGGAACGTTGCTGGTTTTTGGTAATAATGGCATGCGCGGCGTCAAGAATCGATTTAGTGCTGCGGTAGTTGCGCTCCAGTTTGATAACCGTCGTGTCTTTGTAATCGCGCTCAAAATTTAGGATGTTGCGGAAGTCGGCACCGCGCCAGCTATAGATACTCTGCCAGTCGTCACCAACCACGGCGATGTTACGGTCGTCGTTTACGAGTAGCTTCACCAGCTTGTACTGAGCGGCATTGGTATCTTGGTATTCGTCAATCATGACGTAGCGGAATTGCTTGCGCCACTTTTCTCTAATCTGCGGCGCGGCCTCCAGCATAGCGACCGTCTTGAGTATCAAGTCGTCAAAGTCGAGAGCGCCGGCATCTTTAAGCGCGGCTTCGTAGGCCGGATAAATCTTAGCGGCGGCGGCCTGAGTAGGCGATTCGGCCAGACCCGCGTACTCTTGCGAGCCAACCAGGTCGTTCTTGGCACTGCTGATGAGCCCGGCCAGCGTACGCGGCGTAAAGGCCTTGTCGTCAATTTGGTGCCGCTTGATGGCTTGTTTGATAGCGCTCAGACGGTCTGATTCGTCGAAGATAACAAAGTTGCGCGGCACGCCAACGTGCTCGCCGTCTTGGCGGAGCAAGCGCACACAGATACCGTGAAATGTTCCCATAAACGGCATAAAGCCTCGGTTTTCGGCGTCTTCTTTCAATAGATGTGCAATTCGCTCGCGCATTTCTTTAGCAGCTTTGTTCGTAAACGTGACCGCCAAAATGTTATAGGCTGTCGCCTTGCGGTTGGCGATTAAATAAGCAATGCGATGCGTTAAGGTTTTTGTCTTACCACTACCCGCTCCGGCCTGAATAAGCAGCGGGCCTTCGGTGGTAGTAACGGCGCGCTGCTGCTCAGGGTTTAACCCCTGCAACAAATAAGACGTGTCGGCGATAGGCGCTTCATCGGCCCACGGATCAATTATCGGGTTGTTCTCCAAAACGGCATCAGACATCATTCAATTGTAACAAATTCTTTCGGCCCTGACGTGCTAGAGATTTATTAAATCGTAGGGGACATCAAAGCCCACGTCGATAAGTTCGGCGTCTACCGCCAGATAGGCTCCAATAACTACAATCAACAGCAAGATAATCACAATCATCCAGCCGTTATGATGTTTTTTACGGTGTGATTTCCGTGAATCATGATTAATAGGCACAACGTACTTCTTGCTATCGATAAGCTCTTGCAGAGCGGCGTCTTTCTGTGCGGCTTCTTCGGCTTGCTTGACGGCTTCTTTCTTTGATTTAACAGCCCCGGCTACGGCTTCCAGGCCGGCTACATCTGATGTTTCGGACGTTGACTCTTCCGTTTTGGCCGGTTCGGGTTCTTCTTTTGGTTCTTCGGGTTCCGCTTCCTCGGCGGGAGCTTCCTCAGCAGGCTCTTCTACTTCGGGCTCCGGTTCTTTTTCTGGTTCCGGCTCTGTATCCGTTTTAGATTCTTGCTCGGCTAATTCTTCTACCGTCTTCTCACTGGGTTTTGCGTCGAGGTCGACAATCTTTTCACTTGGCGTTTCGTCGTCATCGTCATGCGAAATCGGCTGGATTGTTTTATGGGCAGCCGACGGAGCTTGTGCTTTTGGGGAGACAATATCGTCGGTAGTCGGCGCGTTTACAATCGGTGATATGACCGGCCGAGAAGTCGTCATAATCTTACCCTTGCCGGGCTTACTCACATCCATAACCTTACTCGGTTCATCGACGCTTTTGCCTGCCGACATTTCCTTAAGACTCCCCTAGCTCGTGCCGCAGGCGGTAAGCCGTATCCACGATTGACGAGAATTGATGATAATTAATGCTGGCTCCGCCGACCAATAAGCCGTCGACGCCGTCGATTTCTAGAAACCCGCGGGTGACTTCCGGCACGACGCTGCCGCCATAGAGCACGCGTACTCTCTCGGATGCACGCTTGCCGTATAGTTCGGCTATATTGTGACGAATAAATTGAATCGCTTGATCGGCCTGATCCGGCTTGGCGACCTCGCCGGTACCGATAGCCCAGACGGGCTCGTAGGCAATTACAAGGTCGTGAATATCATCGGATGTTAGCCCCTTAAGCGCCGTCATCACTTGGTCATGGATAACACGCTTGGTGTGCCCGGCCAAACGCTCGGTTTTGGTTTCGCCAACGCATAAGATAGGGATTATGCCGTTACGGACACTGGCGGTGACTTTATCGGCTATCAGGTCCAGATTTTCGTTAAATACGTGACGCCGTTCAGAGTGGCCGATAATCGCGTAGTGTACTAGCTCGCGCAACATAGTAAAGCTAACCTCACCAGTGTAAGCGCCACTGTCTTTGTGATACGCATTCTGAGCGGCCAGGCGGAACTTGCGGCGGTCAAGCTGCAAGCTTAGCGGTTGCAGTACCAGCATGCTCGGAGCCAGCACAACCTCGACATCGCGGTAAATGCGGATTCGCTCCTGCAGGCGGTGCAGTAAGATGCTTGATTGCATCGTATTGAGATGCATTTTCCAGTTGCCGGCTATCAATGTTTTTTTCATAACGCTTACGCCTATTCTACACTATTACCCTTGTTTATCCATCAGTGCCTCAACGCCGGGCAGCTGCTTGCCTTCCATCAGCTCCAAGCTGGCTCCACCACCCGTTGATACATGGTTGAAGGCTTTCGTCAGGCCGCGTTCTTCGACATAACCGGCCGTGTCGCCGCCACCGACAATGGTGAACGGCCTGTGGCCAAAATGCCCCAGCAACGCCTCCATGACCAAATCTGTGCCATGCGCGAAGGGACCGACAGGATCATTATTACGGCCCTCAACTTCGGCCACGCCAAGCGTACCGTTCCAAACAACGGTATGAACCATTTGGATGCCTCCGGCAATAAACGACGCCGAGAATGGCCCGATATCAAGGATTTTCTCATCTTCTTTGACGTGGTTTGTCTCGCGCCCGGGGCGCTTGGGATAGGCTTCGATGTCGGCAATGATATGCGCGTCCCAATCAACAATCCGAGTGCTAGTCGGGTGCTCAATGTCTGTGGCTACCACACCGTCTTGTGGCAAGTAAAAGACGAATTGCTGGTGTTTAGACTTCTCGCGCGCCAGTTCGATAATCTCTTTAGCCAGTGGCACGTCGTCGGGCTCGGCCAGGCTCTTGCCCGTCTCAATACCTTCGGCCAATAAAAACGTGTTGGCCATGGCGCCGCCGACTGCCACGAAGTCGGCCAGTTCGATAAACTTTTTCAGCACGGTAATTTTGTCAGATATCTTGGCGCCGCCAATGATTGCCATCAGCGGGCGTTGCGGCTGCTCCATAGCGTTGGTGATTGTGTCGACCTCGGCCTCAAGCAGCAAACCTGAAACACTCGGCAGGAACCGGGTAACCGCATCGGTCGAGGCATGCGCTCGGTGCACCACGCCAAAGCCGTCTTGCACGAACACTTCAGCCAGAGCAGCGAGTTTGCGTGCGAACGCTTCGTCGTTCGCCTCTTCTTCGCTATGGAAGCGCAGATTTTCGAGTAATAAAATGCCGCCCGGTTCTAGCGATTCGGCAGCTTTTGTCGCCTCCGCTCCAACGCAGTCTTCGGCGAAACCTACCGGCTTGTCCAGTAGCTCACTCAAGCGCTCCGCCACCGGCCGTAAACTGGCGCTTTTTTCTGGCTTGCCATCGGGGCGGCCGAGGTGTGAACAGATAATTACCTTGGCACCGTGCTCGAGCAGGTGCTGAATGGTTGGAAGGGATTTAGTAATACGGTAATCGCTGGTAATCTTGCCGGCCTTGAGTGGCACGTTGTAATCGGCGCGCAGTAGTACGCGCTTGCCGTTCACGTCGACATCGCGGACCGTTTGCTTATGAAAACTCATCCCACCCCCCTATATATTTATCTATTCGAGAATTCGTACCTTTATTGTATCAGTCGTGCCTACCACCCCGGGATACTGGCCGGAGCAACTAACAATGACGTTGCCGGTACTCAAGACATGGTTAGCGCGCAACCAGTTAGTGAGCTTGGTAGCGGCCATCTTGTCATCCGGGCGGACATAACTCTTACAGCTGTAGACGATTGCGAGCTGTTGGGCAACACGGGTGTCCGAGGTTACCGCAATCAACGGCAGTTCGGAGCGTTGGGCGGCAATCTGCAAAGCGGTCGCACCGGACTTAGTCTCGGCAACGATGGCATTTGCCTGGACATCCTTAGACAGGCGGATAACGGCGCGGGAGATGGCCTGTTGCTTTGATTTCTGCGACGGCTGATGCTCGTCAACGAACACGGCTTTAAGCGGCGCGTTCTGTTCGGTATACAGGATAACCCGTTTCATTACTTCGATAGCCTTGATTGGATAGCGGCCGTTGGCCGTTTCGTCGCTTAGCATCACACAGTCGGCACCAACCAGTACGGCGGTGGCCACATCGGATACTTCGGCGCGGGTCGGCTCGGGCATTTCGGTCATAGAAAACAGCATTTGGGTCGCGACTATGGTTGGCTTGGCATATTTGACACCCAGCCCAATCAACTGGCGCTGGATAATCGGCACGCTTTCGGCCGGTGTTTCAACAGCTAGGTCACCGCGGGCAATCATGATGGCGTCGGTCTCTTGGACGATTTCTTCGATATACTGCACAGCCGAGCGGGTCTCGAACTTTACGATAACCTTGGCACTCATACCGAGGTTTTTCATGATCTTACGAATACCACGCACGTCATCGGGTGTTTGAACAAAGCTCTGTGCGACATAGTCGACATCTTGCGTTGATCCAAAGGCCAAATCTTCTTTGTCTTTTTTAGTGATAACATCGCCGCCAAAATCGGTATCGGGCAAGTTGATTCCCTTGCGTTTAATTAGAATGCCATCGTTCTCAACACGAACATGGACGATACCGTCTTTAACTGAAGTAACCGTCGTGCGAACCTTGCCGTCATAGATAAATAGCCGTTCGCCGCGCTTGACCTTTTTACTCAGGTCATACTGGATCGGTACAACGCCGTCTTTTTCATAATCCGCTTTAAAGCCGAGCCGCAAAGGCTGGCCTTCCAGCACATTGATGATGCCCTCGAAGTCGCCTAAGCGAATTTTGGGCCCCTGCAAATCCATAATAATGGCTATCGGTTTACCGTACTCGCGTGAAGCCTTGCGAATCCATTTGATCTGGCGCTCACGTTCTTCGTAGCTGCCGTGGCTAAAGTTAAGCCGGATGCCGTTGGCACCGGCCTTGATGGCTGTCAGGATAGCTTCGTAGCTGTCAGTGGCGGGGCCAATCGTAGCAATGATTTTTGTCCGTTTGTACCGTTCCAAGGGCACAACGGGCACTTTGAGCGTTGTGTTCATATTACCTCTAGTGTATACGCTTATGGTTTATTTTAAAATCAACAAATAATAACGACGAACGATTCCGAGCCTACGAACTTTTTTTTATTAGCGCTGCGGTCGAGAATGTGGATGTTTAAAACATCGCTATTACTGACATATTATACTGTAATACTGCCGCAATGTTAATAGCCCTCGAGATATAATTCAGACTACATAATAGAGTACAGTCTAAGCCTCAACTTTATGTTCTATATGGAGGAAACCGAGGTTTGCACAAAATAAAATATGACCTCGTTGGCCATATTTTATTAACTCAGCTCTTAATTGATTGGACTATGCATTCAGCGTCCCTTGAACCAAGAGTTGATTTTTACTAGAGTCCGTAGCACTCATAGGAACAGTTAGATGCATATACGTAGTTTGGATTGTGGTTAATGTTGTCATTGTAGCCAATGTAGACGTAGTGCCATGTTTGGAACTGGTTGTTTCCTACTTGAATTGCAATCTCTCCCCAGTCAAAGGTCGAATAGAGCGTTGGGCTGACTGAATTGTACCAACCCGTTGAGCCGTCCCAAGGTTGTTTAGTCAGCCTTACTACGTTTCCTGCTTTCGCGCTACCCACGGTGTGGGCTGCAAACTGAATCTTGCAAGTGTCTGTTGTCGATACAAAGGCTACGTTCAAAAACGCCTTAGCATAGTATTCACCATACTGGTAATTAAAGGTGCACCGATGACCGAAGAAATTTGTAATATTTACCTGATAGACGGAACCCTTGTATTTATTCGATCCAAGCCCACTGCCATAGTGTGCCAAAGCCTGTCCGGCAGTACTGAGCATTAACGCAACCGTAGCTGCTAATGTTATTAATCCGCCCTTAACAAATGCATTTTTCAGCCCATGATATCTAAACGGACTTGTAATACCCATAATTCCTCCTATTTGTTAATAACTATTGAATAGTTCGCTTAAGCTTTTGGGGCAAGAAAAAAGCCCTACCAAACAGTAGAGCTTTTTTCTTGGTGATCCCAAGGGGAATCGAACCCCTGTTGCCGGGATGAAAACCCGTGTCCTAACCGCTAGACGATGGGACCGTCATTTATGCTGAACTTTAAAGGCTGGTTACTTAACCGATTTATCCTATCACAACAGATACAGCCCGTCCAGACTGGCGGGCGTTTGCAGGCTTAATTTTTTGTTTTTGGAGCGGTCAGTCACGATGCTCTTGAACAATTCAACCATAGCATAAAATTACCCAAACCGCTAGCGGTTGTCCACAGACATGGAAAAGACTCCCCCGTTTTACATTGGAGGAGTCTTTTCTGCCTGAGATTACAGCGGTCAGTCTTGATGCTGTTAGTCGCGGCGGCGGCTGATCACATTGTGAGCAGCAGCACCGATAGCGGTGGTAGCAGCGAAGAGACCGATGACACTGCCTGCGCCGGTGTTCGGGAGCTCCTTAGGAGTCTCTGATCCGAAAGTAACCATCTTGGCACAGTTGTCGCTGGTGACTACCTTGTCAACGCCATCGACCGTAAAGGTAACGGTAGCGGTGATCTTGTAGGTGCCATCTGCGGCGTAAGTGTACTCATCTACGAGCTTGTCGGTAACCTTAGCGGTTGAACCGTCGCCGTAGTTGTAGCTAACAGTCTTAACACGGGCGTTGCCGGTGACCGGAGCCTTAACCGTAGCGCGAACCGCCCGTATGCCGATTTTGTCGACAGTCAGGGATTCACAAACATAGGTTGGGCCTTGGCACGGGTTGCCGTCGGTTGTAACTGTTGCCTTGTCCTCGATTGCGCCGTGCTCTTTCGGCTTAGCGAAACCGGTGTTGACGAGGCTCTGAGGACCACATTCGAGCTCTTCTTTACTGTCAACGACAGCGGTGAAGCGGATGTAGCCGGCTCCGTTAGGACCGTAGTTACCAATATCGATACCTCCACTAAAGAGATTGTCGTTGGCAACCTTGACCCACTGGCCACCTGTGTGACCGGAGTTCCACTCGGTCGTACCAGGAACGTACGTCATGCCTTCTGGCAGACGGTCGCCAAGTACAACGTTGCTCAGGTTGGTGCTGCCGACGTTCTTAAACGCCAGAGCGAAATCAACTTTCTGGCCGGGAGCAGCTTTTACGCTCTCTGTGAAAGTTGGGGTGCCGTTCAGGCGAACCTTCTTATCAAGGCTGTAGCTTGGAGCTTTGATCTTGACCTTGAAGGTGACAAGAGCGACATATTCGAAACAACCGTTCAGGTTGCCGTCCAGGGCGTTGTCGCCAATCTGGACACCGGTGGTAGCAATGCTGTCACCGACTGAAACATCCATGAAGTTCGTCTTAACACGGGCAGAGCCGGGAACGAACTCGAGCTGGATTGGGTACTCGCCGGTCATCGAAAGTGTGTCTTCGATGATTTGTGGCTGAGCGTTGTCAGCGCTGATGAAAGCGCTGGCCTGGTGCGACTGGGACAAGCCAGTCGGCAGTGAGACACGGACATTGGTGTTCTTAGCGACACCGACACCGCTCTCGTTGAGTGACTCGTCCGCATTGTTGTGTACATAGACACGCATGAGAACTTCGTCACCGGCGCGAAGGCCGTTCATAGGATCGTAGAAACCGTTGGGGGCTTCGCTGATTTTACCGTGGAAAAAGTCGCGCTCGTCGCCAATGTTTGGAACACCGGTGAACGAGTTAAACGTTACGTACTCGAAACCAGGCATACCCTGGGTGTACGGGCGAACAGGACGATTGTCTCCCAAAGCGGCTGAGCCGACGGCTGCAACGCCAAGCACGACACCAACGGTGGCGGCTGCGACGAAGAGCTTCTTTGGAAGGATAGAAAGTAATTTTTTCATATCCACCTCCTAAAAAGTGATAGAAACGTTAAAAAATGATCAAATGTTATGCACGAATTGTTAAGTAACGGCTTTCTTATGAGCTGCTCCACCTCATATGGGGCATTAGATTGCCTATACTTACATTATAGCATAACAGTTTATTATTGTCAATATTATGCTTAAGCTTGTTGTTAAAGGGCGATTTCGCCTACCGCTCCTGAGACGAGTCTCAGGCGAGTAAGTCAAATCATGACAAGTCATAGGGGGTGAAGAGTGTGAGTTAGTGTTTTGTTGGTTTGTGCCGGTAAGGGCAAATCGATCGGAAACCGATCGAACAAACATACAAAAACAACTAACTCACACTTCAGTGCGACTACTGTTCCTTATTACGGGAACACACTGTGACCATCACCCTACTTCAACGCTAATTTCCGTTACTGCTACATCTGACCTAGGTCAGACACGGAATTGAAAAGCTGACGCCTTCAGTCCGGGATACCGTCTCCATCGCCATCGCCAGTTTCACCTGGGTCAGTCGTGTCGTACGGCAACGGAACCGTGGTGTCAACGGCCGGAAGGGGGTTCGTGACCTCGGGAGGTGTCGCGATCGTGGATGGCGGCGGTGCTTGGGTCGTGGAGGTCGGATTGACCGGCCAGATCACTATCGGCGGTGCCGTCACTACGGGGCGCGTTACCTCATCGGGATCGTCGGGGTCGGATGACACCGGCGATTCCTCGTGGTCCTTGCCACCTACGGTGGTCGTCGTCACTACGACGGTTGTCGTCGTGGTCGTCGTACTCGGCTGCGTGGTCGTCGTCGTACCCGGCTGGGTAGTCGTGGTCACACTTGG
>CAYQTN010000004.1:0-1921 GCA_964420445.1 uncultured Candidatus Saccharibacteria bacterium | reverse complement strand
CGGTCGGCGGAGTCGTCGTCCCAGGGGGAGGAGTCGTCGGGGGCGGGGGCGGCGGAGGGGGCGGCGGCTGGTCCGGGGGGATGTCCCACGGGTTGCCACAGTGCCCCATCAGGCCCTTGTTGCCCTCGAGTCCAAGTACGAGACCGGGATCCTTCTCATCGAAGATCGGGATACCGATGTTGATTCGTACCTGCGACCGCTGGTCCCAGAAAGCCTGGCAGTTGTCGTCTCCTCCGACATGGGTGCGCCTGGTGTTGCGGATCTGGTCGACCCGTCGCACCTGAAGCAATTCCACGTCTTCGAAGCCCTGCTCGGTGAGCGCAGCGCGCGCCTGGTCATCACTCAGCGTGGAGTTCACGATGAGGATGAAGCGGAAGTCGTACGGTCGGTCGGGATTGCTCTCGACTGTCGCGTAGTGCTTCGCATCTTCCAGGGACACGCCGATCCGCTCGTCGGTGCAGGTGGCGTACCACGGCTGCTCCGCTTCCATGCGGGTGACAACTTCCGTCCAGTTCTCGACCTCGCCGACGACAGCCTCCTGAGAGTCGGGGTTGCCGACTGTCGGGTTGGCTGGATCGCCGCCGGTGAGGATGGGAAGGCCCGAAATCGGGTCGACCCCTTCGGACTCGGCGGCAGGATTGCCATCCGAGCTGACGGTAGTGGACGGTGTGTCCCCTCCCATCACAATGGTCTCTTCTGCGTCATTGCACGCCCCGAGGGCGAACACGGACAAGAG
The DNA here is from genome assembly GCA_964420445.1 of uncultured Candidatus Saccharibacteria bacterium. Taxonomy (GTDB): domain Bacteria; phylum Patescibacteriota; class Saccharimonadia; order Saccharimonadales; family JACDBH01; genus CAYQTN01. The sequence goes on along the minus strand of CAYQTN010000004.1, from coordinate 1,185 downwards.
ACCCAGGATTGCTGCGCTCTTGCGCACGGTCGCCTCCTTGGGCTAGGGTTGCTGTGACAAATGGACTGAGTGCGCCATAAAGGCAAACACTCTCGCACCCGGTCCACACGGGGGTGCTAGCTACTCGAGCCTCGGAGAGACGTGAGATGGTCGCACAGACCGTGTGGCAGGGACTCCTGCACCGTCGCCGAGGCGGCGGGCGTGAGTACCCTTGGGGGTTGAACGTCACGGAACGTCGTTGAGGCTCGCACCCGTTGAGAGGATGTACGCCTCGCAGCGGTCGATCCAGGCCTGGCGGCGACCGAGGTCGTCGTTGAGGGACTGGAGCGCCGCACGCTGATGCCGGACGTAGAACACATGCGCCAGGATGACACCGAGGATCACTGCCATGGAGGCCGCGAAGCCGAGCAGGACGAGTTCCCAATCGAGGTCTTCCCCGATCAGATCCAAGACCCACACGCCGAGCGCGATGCCGATGCAGATCGCGATCACCTGAGCCACCACCTTGTGCCAGTCACGCGTGAGCATCCGCGCCGAAGCGAAGAGCACCCACAGGATGACGAACAGTGCGATGGGGAACAGGAATCCGACCATGCCGTCAGCGCCCCAGGCGGTATCGGTGACGGTTCGCTGGACGGTCTGGCCGGCCGCGTTCGTGCCTACTTCGACGCGCTCATTGAGCTCGACGAGGAACATGCACACGATGAACGCGACAGCAGCGATCAGGCCGTAGAGGAACCCGACGATGGTCCAGAGGCCACGGACGTGGTCTCGCTGGAGGTAGTTGTCCCGGACGGGACGACGGACGGGGACGGTGGTGGTCGCGGTCATCGCGGCCTTCCTTTCTGTTTTGTGCTTGCCTTATAAGAGCACGGGGTGAGGCTGACTGCAGACGAATTGTCATCTGCACACAGCCTCGCCCTGACTCGTAATAAGGAGCACACAACAGAACCGTTCCCTGGTTGGGTTGTATAGCGTTTGTTGAAGTAGAGAAATAATCTACTTGTGATGTAGTCAATCTCTGCGCTTGGAAAGCGGAGCTTCAATCAGAGGGAGTATTGCTACTCAACCGTGATTATGGCTGCCACGCTGCATCAAGTGCAGATTACTAACCCCGGACGCTAGCTGCTTTGGCTAGCGGGTATTCTGCTAACTAGCCGTCTAATGCTAGCGACAGATAGGATT
>CAYQTN010000003.1:2921-15193 GCA_964420445.1 uncultured Candidatus Saccharibacteria bacterium | reverse complement strand
GACCGCCTGCGCGAAGTCATTACCAATATCTTCGATAATGCCGTTAAGTACACCGAGACCGGCAAGGTAACAGTCGGCCTGACGGGCGACAACACCGTCGTGCAAGTACGCGTCTCTGATACCGGCCCGGGCATTCCGGCCGAAGATGTCCCACACTTGTTTCAAAAGTTTTACCGCGTGGACAACTCGGCCACTCGTACCATCGGCGGCACCGGTTTGGGGCTATTCATCTGTCGTAAGATTGTCGAGTTGTATAACGGACGTATCTGGGTTGAAAGCGAAGTTGGCAAGGGCAGTACGTTCTTTATCAATTTGCCACGCCTCACCAGCGACCAAGCAGCGCAGCTCCAGCGCCAAGAGGCAAACCAACTGCCCAATATTGCCGCGCCGACAACACTTACGTCCTAAACAACAAAGGGAACAATGACAGATAGCCAGCATGTTACAATACCAACCATAAGCAAAAAGGAACTTTAGACATGGCAAAAATCATGCTCGTCGAGGACGACAACAACTTACGCGAAATCTACGAAGCACGCTTGTTGGCAGAAGGTTACGAAATCGTCTCGGCACATGACGGCGAAGAGGCTCTGGCAATGGCGGTAAAAGAACGGCCCGATCTTGTCATATCTGATGTTATGATGCCAAAAATCAGCGGCTTCGATATGCTCGACATTTTGCGCGGGACCCCTGAAACGGCTAACACAAAGGTCATTATGATGACCGCCTTGTCACAAAGTGAAGACAAAGACCGCGCCGATAAACTGGGCGCCGACCGTTACCTTGTTAAATCACAGGTAACCCTTGAAGACGTCGCCCGTGTTGCCCGGGAAGTACTTGAGGGTACCCCAGCGCCAAACGATGGCACGGGTTTATCTGGTCCTGCCACCGAATTGCCAGCAGTTCCCACTCCTGCGGCAGATCCCGCGCCAACCCCACCGGCTAGTGAGCCAGTTGTGACGCCCGATCCAACCCCGGCTCCTGCTGCAGCTCCTGACCCGGCTCCTATGGCGTCTGATCCTGTCGCAGCCCCAGCGGATCCGCCAACCCCACCGGCTAGTGAGCCAGTAGCCGCAAGCGTGGCTCCGATGCCGAGCACAACCCCAGAGTCAGCTGAGCCTCCAACGCCTCCGCTGACTCCCGCGCCAGAACCGACCCCGGAACCCGAACCAGCCGCCGCACTTACAGAGCCTACGGCTGAACTAGCCGCCCCGCCGGCTGAGACAGAGGGGGTTGAAAGCCCAGTACCTGCGCCGGAAGCACCTGCAAGTGAACCGACACCCAGCGTAGAACTGCCGGAACCGCCTGTAGCCGAAGAGGCAACCGAGCAACTCGCCGGTGCCCAAACAGCCGCCGCGGAAGAGCAAACGGTAGAGAAGCAGATTGAGTCATTTGTGAATACCGGCACTGTCGAACCGCCAGCGATTAATATCGGCGCCGACGGAACCGTCTCAGCAGCAGATCCAAATCAAGACGCAGAAGAAGCCGCGCCGGCACCCGCCGACCTGAAATTACCTTCGGCCTGGACTATGCCTGACACGAACGCAACCGAGACACCGGCCGAACCGGCCGCGACCGAGCCGCAAGAACAGCCCGCACCCACAAAATCGGACACAACCGAGACACCGGACGTGCCAACCACTGACATGGGTGGCACGCAAAAGAAAGTTATCAAGCCGCTCCATGATGTTGGTACCGGGCCAGACCTAAACGCGCTCCTTGCCAAAGAAGAAGAAAAAGAACAGGTTGCTCAGATTATCGGTAACGCCGGAGTCGCTCCGCCCGCTCCAATGCCACCGGTTCCAGGCCAGACCAACCATCCGTCTGATGAATCTAAGCCCCAAGACCCCAACTTGATGGCGCTGTAAAAAGGCTCTAAAAGGCATGCGCCTCAACCAATACCTTGCACTACACTCCGATTTAAGCCGCCGCTCCGCCGATAAAGCCATTACGGAGGGCAGGGTAGACGTAAACGGCGTTCAGGCCGTACTGGGTGACATCGTGGTCGAGGGCGACAAGGTGAGCCTGGACGGCCATCACCTCACGGCTTCCGATACAAAGAAAACCATCATACTAAACAAACCCGAGGGCTACGTGGTGTCGCGCAACGGACAGGGTAGTAAGACGGTATTCGATATCTTACCCGTAGAGTTTGGACGCTTAAATCCGGTCGGCCGTCTCGATAAAGAATCATCGGGCCTGCTTGTTTTAACAAACGACGGAGAACTGGCCAACCGTCTCACGCACCCTCGTTACGAAAAGCTAAAGATTTATCAGGTGACACTTCATAAACCACTCGAACCGCTTCATCATCAGATGATTGCCGATCACGGTGTACAGCTTAACGACGGCCTAAGCAAGTTCGCATTATCAAAGCTCTTCGCCGATGGCCGCACCTGGGAGGTGCGTATGAAAGAAGGCCGCAACCGCCAGATACGGCGGACGTTTTCGAGCCTCGACTACACGGTTAAGAAATTGCATCGCACTCACTTCGGCGAATACGCCCTTAACAGGTTGAAAATAGGTGAATATTCTGTTATTATATAAGTACTACAGCCTTGCCGGTTATACACCGGGAAAGAAAGAAACCAATCGTGAGCAAGAATAAAGTACCGATCGTAGCAATCGTCGGACGGGCCAACGTGGGCAAGTCCAGCTTGTTCAACGCGGTTATCGGCGCCCGAGAAGCTATTGTCGCTAACGAGTCAGGTACGACCAGGGACAGCATCTACGGCAGGGGCTCCTACGATGGCAAGGACTTTTGGCTTGTCGACACGGCTGGGCTTAAAGCCGCCGAAGACGATTTTGAGTTCACTATCCAGGAACAAATAGCCCAAGCCGCCGACTCTGCCGACGTTATTGTTGTCGTCATCGAAGCACATACAATCATATCCGAAGACGACCGTAAGGTCGCAACCATGGCGCTAAAGACCCGTAAACCGGTGGTGCTGGCAGTGAACAAAGCCGATCAAGTCAAAAAAGCCGACCCAGACGACTATCGCCGGCTCGGTATTAAAGAAATCTTCCTAACGAGCGTCACTCAGGGCAAAGGCATCGAAGAGCTGTTCGAACATATTTCTGAGCAATTACCGCAAGCCAGCATCACCGAGGCAGAAGACCGCATACACCTGGCCATTTTAGGACGGCCGAATGTCGGCAAATCCAACCTGTTTAATGCCCTCGCCAAGAAACAGCAGGCCATTGTGGCCGACCGCGCCGGCACTACCCGCGACATTAACCGCACGACCGTGAAATTCATGGGCAAAGAGATTGAGCTCATGGACACCGCCGGCATCCGCCGTTCGGGCAAGATCGAACGTGGCGTCGAGAAATTCAGCGTTATCCGCAGTTTAAGCGCGATTGAGCAGTCTGATGTCTGCCTGCTACTGATTGACGCTAACGAACTCAGCGTCGGGCTCGACCAAAAAATAGCCGGTATGATCAAAGAAGCCTACAAGGGGCTTATTATCGTTGTCACTAAATGGGATGCCGTAGAGAAAGACGCCTTCACGCACGATCAGCTTATGCCCAAGATTAAGGCCGATTTCGATTTCGTGCCCTGGGCGCCCATGGTGGTCACCAGCAGCGTAACTGGCCATAATGTCAGCAAGATATTCGAACTCGTCTTAGAGGTCTCGGAAACGCGTCAGAATAGGGTAAAGACAACCGAGCTTAACAACTGGCTACATAAAACGACTGACCGCCACCCGCCGGCCGGGCTCAAGAACCGCCAGCCAAAGCTGCGCTACGTCGTGCAAGAAGAGGGTATGCCTATGCCAAGCTTCAAGATTTTTGGCTCGCAGCTCAAGTTTCTGCACTGGTCATACCGCCGCCATTTAGAGCGTACATTCCGAGAAAACTTTGGTTTTATAGGAACGCCCGTTAAGTTTTGGTATATCGACCAGCACACACCCCGCGTCCACGGCACCAAGCGCGAAACGTAAAAATGCTATCATTATGCTTATGCGACCGCGCATAGCACCCAAAACTAACATCTCGAAGGCCTACTACCGCCATCTTGTCGACCAAATAGAACACGACCCGCTGGTACGGCGCAGCACGCTGTCTCTAGCGTGTTTTGTCGCCGCCATATGCGTACTACTTGGTTGTTTGATTTGGTTCGCTAATACCCACCCCGGCAACCTTGTCCGCGTCCCGGCCAGTGTTACTAGCCTCAGTAGTGGCCGGACCGATAACTACGGTACCGTCACGACATTCGTTACATTCGATTTCAAAACGCGGGATGGCCGAGCAGTAAGCGCCCGTCAACCGGCCGAACCTGGCCGCGACTTTAGCGAGGGGCAGGCTTTCATGGCTGGGTACAGTCCCAAGAATGCCAACTTCGCCCGTATTATCCCCGACAACCGCCCGCCGCAAGCAGCGGTGTGGCTATGGCTGGTGCCGTTTTATCTTTTGCTCTGGTTCCTGTTGGTGGCGCTGCTCAGACACCATCAGCGCCAAGTGGTTATCTGGCAAGCCGCAGAGGCTGCTGACAGTGACGATTAGTGATATAATCGTCTTAATATGAAATCGGTTATCGAACTGTCCGGGGTCACAAAGACCTACGGCACGAGCCGCGGTGTGGAAGATGTCTCACTTTCGGTACCAAGTGGCACAATCTTTGGCTTTTTGGGGCCGAACGGCGCCGGCAAGACCACCACTATCAGCATGCTCGTTAATTTGACTGCCCCAACTGCGGGCAACATTACGATTCTTGGCAAAGATACTCAGACGCAAGGAGTTGATATCCGTAAAGACATTGGCTATCTATCCAATGACATGGCGCTAGACGGCCATCTCACCGGCAGACAACAACTCGAGTTCTTTGGCAATATCCGCGGCGAATACAACAAAGCTTACGTCAAAAGCCTGGCCGAGCGCCTCGACTGTGACCTAAGCCGCAAAATCCGCACATTGTCGCGCGGAAACCGCCAAAAAGTCGCCCTTATATCGGCCCTTATGCACAAACCGAAACTGCTAATATTAGACGAGCCTACCAGCGGGCTCGATCCGTTGATTCAAGCCGAATTTAACAAAATAATACTTGAGCATCGAAAACAGGGGCGCAGCACTTTTATTTCATCGCATGTACTGAGTGAGATTCAAGAGCTCTGTGACCATGTCGCCTTTATCCGCCAGGGTAAACTGGTTGCCAGTATGACATTGCAGGAGTTGCTTAAAGCCGCCCCAAAGCATGTCAGTGTAAGCTCAAAAGATAAGAAACTTGTTGCCGCTTTGCGCAAACTCGACGGAGTAAAGCAACTTGAAGCAACCGCAAAAGGAGCCGAATTAGCCTTTGCCGGTAACAGCGGGCAACTGCTGGGTGTTCTAAGCAAGCACAAGATTGACGATGTCACAATTGAAAACGCTGATCTAGAGAAATCATTCATGGCGTATTACGAAGTTGGGGTAGATAAGTAATGCTTCGGAACGTATTCCAAAAAACTCTGTTCGAGAAACGCTGGTCCACGCTCATTTGGGCAACGGCTATCCTGCTGTTTAGCTTCCTTGTGGTCATTTTATTCCCCACTTTTCGAGAATCATTCGGTGAAGCCCTCAAAGACACGCCGGAGAGCCTAAAATCGCTTCTTGGTGAAGCTTCGGACTATCAGAATATCAACGGCTACATAGATATCCAAGTTGTGAATCAAATGGTGTTCTTGACTCTGATTATGGGAGTCATCCTTGGCACCAGCCTGATATCCGGCGAGGAGTCTAACGGCACATTACAGACATTGCTGGCGCAACCTATCAAACGGACGCGTGTGTATGTCCAGAAGTTCGCAGCCCTGGCTGTACTACTGCTAGCGGCATCATCAGGATTGTTTATCGGCACGGCCGCAGCGGCACTCATCGTAGGGGAGCTGGGCAGCCTTAATATCCTCAGGCTGGCACAGGCTACATTCATGATTTGGCTGGTAACCTTTGTGTTCTCAGCGTTGGCCTTCTGTATCGGCGGTATCAGCGGCCGGAAGGGTCTAAGCGGCATAATTGCGGGCTTCGCGGCCTTTGCGCTGTATATGATAACCACACTGGCGGGCACGGCCGAGGCATTAAAGACCATCAACAACATTTCGCCCTTTAAGTACTTCAATACCCCTAGTGTCATGAAGAACGGGCTTGACCCAACCAACGTGCTTATCTTATCCGCGATTGTGGCCGTACTGGCGGTTACCGGCTGGCTGTTCTTCAAACGGCGTGACGTCTATCAGAAATAACTGTGGCGCCCGCTCCTCTTAGCGGGGTATCTCGGGTATACTGATTGGCATATGGGATTATTCTACCGCCGCGAACAACAGCACTCTGAGGCGCTCTACCTCGTGTCGCACGGGCAAGGCGACACCCGACTAATTGTCGGGCTCGGCAATCCGGGCAAAAAGTATGACCTGACGCGCCATAATGTCGGCTTTTTGTGTGTGGACGCCCTCGCTACAAACGAAAACGCCTCGTGGACGCCTAGCAAAAAGTTCAAAGCCGACATCTGTGAAGTCAGACTAGGCCAAACCAAAGTTATCTTGGCCAAGCCAAACACCTACATGAACCTCAGCGGCGAGGCCGTGCAGGCTATCCAGCAGTTTTATAAGATTACCAACGACAAAACTATCGTCTTGCACGACGAGCTGGATATTCCGTTTGGTCAGATCCGCAGCCGAACCGGCGGCAGCGCTGCCGGACATAACGGTATTAAATCGCTGATAACGCACATCGGTGAAGATTTTGGCCGCGTGCGCATAGGTATCTTCAACGAGACGGCCAAGACGATTGATTCGGCCGACTTTGTTCTGCAAAAATTCTCCAAAGAAGAGCAGGGAAAGCTCAAGCCACTAAAGAACGAGGTTCAGGCAATACTGAATGAGGCGGTCTTCGGCGCCTCGCTCGCGACTGAAACTCGGTCTTTCCTATAGTTCAATCGGATTTTTGATAAAAGAAAAAACAAGTTACAGACAGAAGGGCATGGGAGGGAGGTCCGGAGGGTCCGGCCGAGTGGATTTGTCCCGTAGAAGGGGCGATTCCAAACGGCCGGACCGGCGCGGATCAGAGGTACATGCCGACGCGGGGGGCCGAGGCTCCGACGAAATCGTCGAGGCGTGGACCACCTGCGCTCATGCGCAACAGGTTGGCAAGTAGGCCGCCGAACCCATCCGACTGCTCGTCGAATCCGTGCTCGGAGAACTCCGTGCGCATCTGCTCCATGAGCTGTTGCCCGATGGCGGTGAGCTCTTCGTTCAATTCGGCGAGCCGGACGTGGTAGCGGGCGATGTGGGCGGTGTTGTTGGCCATCTTGAGCTGGTTGCGCGCGAACGCTACAGCATCATCGCTGTCATCCAGTCGGCACTCCTCGGCGTGGAGCTTGAGGGCCTTGATGTCGAGGCCGTTGATCTGCAGCTGGACCCGCATGATCTGACCGACGATGTGGAGACCTCGGATCTTGAGGTCGGTGGTTGCTTCACTACACATTTCGGTATCCTTCCCCCAATCAGGAACGTGCTCGAGCGGGATTGCTCACATGTCATGTTTTCACCCTGAAAGGACGAAACCGACGATAGGCATCATCAGCTTGGTCCTTCCAGGATATATCTGTCTGTAACTTGTTGTTAAGGTCCCCGTTTAAAAAACGAGCCAATATATTATATCATAATCAGTGAATGTTTCAACACAAAAAAAGAGCCTCCAGAGGGGGTGGGCACCGCTGGAGGCTCTTTTACACCCTTCAACCCACCTTGAAGGCCTCCGACCAGTATTCTCGTAAAGATACTTGTCGGCCCACTCATAGGTTATTCCGATGTTCGCCGTTTATAGCCGCAAATAAAACGCGGTGGGAACACGGGGTTAAAGGGGTTAGTCTGTTTTAGAGCGCTGTTTTGGCTTTATACCATAACGCGCTAAAGAGTAAGTGGAGGGTAACAACTTAATCAAGCACGCTCTAAAACAACCTAACCATTCCTGAGTAATTCAGGATGTTAGCATAGGGGTATAAGGTACGTAATTACATGATGGTAATTACAGATTGCCATTTTAGCAAATATATGTGATTATGTCAATACCTAGACAACTTTCTATGAACAAAGTCAACACGGTTACGCTTGAAGGGGCATCGGTACCAAAGGTACTGAAGCGGCTGCATGTGCCCCCAAATCAGCTTTTTACCCGGGGAGCGGACCTGTCAGTTCTGCTTGAGAAACCTCGGCTTGCCGTCGTTGGCTCGCGCAAGGCAAGCCCATACGGACGCGCCGTAACAACATCGCTCGTTAGCGCCGTAGCCCGAAGAGGCGTTGTCATCGTCAGCGGCTTGGCACTTGGCGTCGATTCTATCGCTCATGCGGCTTGTTTAGAAAGTCACGGACTAACCATTGCCGTTCTCCCATCTTCTGTCGAAGAAGTATATCCACGCTCTCATGCTCAGCTGGCGCAGGCTATTGTGTCAAACGGCGGTTTACTTGTCAGTGAATATGACAGGGGTGCAGACGTCCGCCGAGAACAGTTCATTGCGCGCAACCGCATTATCGCAGGATTAGCTGAAGCTTTGCTGATAACGGAGGCGGCCGAGAATAGCGGCAGTCTGCATACCGCCCGGTTCGCGCTTGATATGGGTTTGCCGGTGCTGGCGGTTCCGGGGCCGATAACCAGTCCTTTGTCCGCGGGTACCAACAATCTCATCCGTGCCGGAGCCACCCCGATAACCTCCGATGACGATATCTTTACAGCCCTAAACTGGAAAGAAGCCGCCGATGATAAATTGCCGGTACTGGGCGAGAATGAGGCCGAGCAAGCGATTCTGGATCTCATACAATCGGGGGTGAGTGAGGGTGCCGAGCTACAGGCCGGCAGCAAGCTTTCCCCAGCCGAATACGGCCAAGCGCTCACCATGCTGGAGCTCCGTGGTACCGTGCGCCCGCTCGGCGCCGATCATTGGGCCATGTATTGAATTTATATGATAATAATGTTATAATTAACAAGTTTTGGCAACCGCCAGGACACCCATATTAGCCGCCCTCTTTGTATTAAGGAGCTGGAGCGGCTCGCACGAGAAAGAAATGGAATAAAATGATTGGTGCACTCATCGTCATCGAGCAGGACCGTATGTTTTGTAGCAACTGCTTTGAGGACGTCTTCATCAAGACGCACTCCAAGAAGGACCCCGCCAGCGGACCAAAAATCAGCCACCACGGCTGTGAATATCCGTTCGTGGCCTTCGCACTACAGTGCGAAGAAGTCCGGGGGCTAGCGGCATCGCTACATATCCCTGAAGTACGGATTAATTACTTTTCCGTACCCTCAGCGAATCATACGACCAGCGCAACCAATGGTAACCCTGAATAGGGGTTTTTAACGGGCTGGCCAAAGAGGTGTGCAGGTACTACTTGCGCAAAACCAGTCCCGGCAAAAGCCGAAGACAAACCTCTTACCAACACCACCCCCAACCAAACCATTCTTTCTTTCTCGCGCTCTCACTCCACGGATAATGTAGCCGTGCTGACGAGCCGTAAACGGCGAAAGTGAGCAAACTACGCACTTGCGCGTCTTAAAAAAATCCCGTAGGGTAGGAGGCTGGCAAACCTATCTGCTACACTACCGTAATTAAACATGAGCAAAAACTTAGTAATCGTAGAGTCACCAGCCAAAGCGAAGACGATTGAGAAATACCTAGGCAAGGATTTCACCGTCAAAAGCAGCTTTGGTCATATTCGTGATTTGCCAAAAAAAGGCCTCAGCGTCGATAAAGCTCACAATTTTGAGCCGACCTACGAAATCTCTCCGGACAAGACCAAGACTATTAATGAACTAAAGAAGCTGGCCAAGACCCACGAAGTATGGCTCGCAAGCGATGAAGACCGCGAAGGTGAGGCGATAGCCTGGCATTTGTGCGTCGCTTTGGGCCTCGACCCAAAGAAAACCAAGCGTATCGTCTTCCACGAGATAACCAAAGAGGCTATTTTAAAGGCGATAGAAAAACCACGTACTGTCGACCTGCGCCTGGTAGACGCCCAGCAGGCGCGCCGCGTGCTCGACCGTTTGGTGGGCTACGAGCTGAGTCCTGTCTTGTGGAAAAAAGTCCGCGCGGGCTTAAGTGCCGGGCGGGTTCAATCTGTTGCGGTGCGCGTTATTGTTGAACGCGAACGCGAAATTAAAGAGTTCGAAGCGGCTAGCACATATAAAGTTACGGCCGATTTTCTGGCCGGCAAACAGCCGGTTCCCGCCGAGCTCGAAGACAAACTCGCCGACCGAACAGCAGCTGAAGCTTTCTTAAAAGATTGCATCGGGGCTACCTATAGCGTTACATCGATAGAAAAGAAGCCCGGCACGCGCAATCCCGGCACTCCGTTTACGACAAGCACATTACAGCAGGAAGCATCCCGCCGGCTTGGCTTCTCGGTACGCCAGACCATGACCTTAGCACAACGACTGTACGAATCCGGTCATATTACCTACATGCGTACCGATAGCACCACGCTATCAGGGCAAGCCATTGCCGGAGCCGGAAAATACATCACCTCTAACTTCGGCAAAGAATACCATCAGGTACGGCAGTTTAAGACTAAGAATAGTTCCGCCCAAGAAGCGCACGAGGCGATTCGCCCAACCAGTTTTAATAAAGAGGCCGCCGGCAACGACGAACAGCAGAAAAAACTCTATAAACTCATCTGGCAGCGAACGTTAAGCAGCCAAATGTCGCCAGCCAGTGTAGATAAGACAGAAGTAGCGATTAAGGTAAGTAGCCGTCCCGAGCAATTCTTGGCCAAGGGCGAGGTACTCATCTTCGACGGCTTCTTAAAGGTATATGGCGGCGGCAAAGAAGATGTTATTTTGCCTGCTATGAAGGTCGGCCAAGAGCTAACACCTACTCAGCTGTTGGCAACTGAGACTTTCACGCGCCCGCCAGCCCGCTACTCGGAAGCGTCGCTCGTAAAAGCGCTCGAAGAAATGGGCATCGGACGCCCAAGCACCTACGCGCCAACCATTTCGACCATCCAGGACCGCGGCTATGTAGAAAAACGTGACCTAGACGGCACGGAACGGATCATCAATACCCTCATTCTCGATGGCGATTCGCTTGGTGGCAAAGAAGAAAAAGTCATAACTGGCGCCGACCGTAACAAGCTGCTTCCCACCGCCGTAGCTGAGGTGACAACCGACTTCTTAACCAAGCACTTCAGCCCAATTGTCGACTACGACTTTACCGTTAAGGCCGAGCAGGAGTTCGACGACATTGCCGAAGGCAAGACGGTCTGGAACAAGATGATTTCTGAGTTTTATAACAATGAGTTCAAGCCGCTCATCAAAGCATCTGCCGATGTTACCCGTGAGGAAACCAGCCAAGCCCGAGAGCTCGGCCTAGATCCCAAATCCAAAAAACCGGTGATTGTGCGCTTCGGCCGCTTTGGCCCGATGTTGCAGCGTGGTGAGACGTCTGATGAGGAGAAACCTGAATTCGCACCACTGCCGGATGACACGACTATGGACAACGTCACGCTTGAACAGGCACTACCGATGTTCGAGTTGCCTCGGCTGGTCGGCAAGACCGATGATGGCACCGATATCCTGGCTGACATCGGCCGCTTCGGGCCGTACGTTAAAGTCGACAAAACCTACGTATCAATAAAAGACCTCAGCCCATTCACAATTACTGAACCCGAGGCAAAAGAACTGATTGCCGAAAAAATGAAACAGATAGCCGAACGCAACGTCGCCGACTTTGGCAAAATCAAAGTATTGCGCGGACCCTACGGACCTTACGTCACTGACGGCAAGAAGAACGCTCGTATACCTAAAGATGTTGACCCAACAACTCTCGATGAAAAAGCCGCCCAAAAGCTGCTTGACGAAGCACCGGCTAAAAAACGGTTTGTACGCCGCAAAACTACTAAAAAGTAACTTTTTAGGCGAAAAAGCCTAGGCGAAAATTACAGCAATTATCCACTGGTTCTACGCCGTTAGCAAATATATGTCATCATAAATTACCATAAACAATTTGTGCAGATTTCGCCATTTGTTGCTACAATATGCATTAGAAAAACAAATGGTGTAATTTGTTTGACAATTAAAAATATAACTGTTAAAATAACATTATCTTAAGTGTTATTGATGCAAAAAGTAGGAAAGAGAGACTGCGCATTATGGCTGAATCTGCCCAAAAAAACCTGCCGACTATCAGCAACGTCATTGACGACGTTCTGAGTAGTATTGAGCGCGAACGCGAACGCGAGATTATCTCCCGTCGCTTCGGGCTGTTTGATCGTCGGGAGACATTGGAACAGATTGGTGAGCTGCTC
>CAYQTN010000003.1:0-2911 GCA_964420445.1 uncultured Candidatus Saccharibacteria bacterium | reverse complement strand
CGAGCCACTCACCCTCGAAGAGATCGGTGCGATGCTCGGCATTACTCGCGAACGTGTCCGTCAGCTTGAAAAAGCTGTTATTACCAAGCTCAAAGCCAATGCTCAGCGCGGCGACTACGCCGAACTATTAAAACTGCAGGAAGTCTTTGTGCAGGAATTGCACGCCATGGGAATGGCGGCCCGCATCAGCGATCTCAGCGCTCGCGCTACCAAGGATAACTCGAAGATTGACCAAGCACAGGTATCATTCTTAGCACTGTTATCACCAAAGCTTATTGTCCTGGATGAAAACGACTTTTTCTTCCATGCCGTTGCTATAGCCTCGGAACACGAGCAGGGCAGTCTGAAGGACCAAGTTACCCGTACCGTTGATGCCATCAAGAAAATCGGCGAACCGGCCGGTATAGAAAAAATTGCCGAAGCAATCGCTGATAAGAGTGTTGCGCACACTCGTGCGCTCGCTAGCATCAGCAAGCAAGTCGCACATCTGAACGGCCGTTGGGGCCTGGTTAAGTGGCCCATGGTAAACCCAAAGAACATTCGGGACAAGATTTATGTCATCCTGCACGAACATGGCAAACAAATGCACTTTAATGAAATCGCCGCCGCTATTAAGCAGTCAAGCTTCAAGCGCAAGGACGTCACTACCCAAGCTATCCATAACGAACTCATCAAAGATGACCGCTTTGTACTTATCGGCCGAGGTATCTATGCCCTGAAAGAATGGGGCTACAAGAAGGGTACTGTTGCCGATGTTATTGCCGAGGTGTTAAAAAAGGCTAACGAGCCGTTGCACCGCGATGAAATCGTCAAGCGCGTACTTAAAAACCGCTACGTTAAAGAAACGACCATCCTTCTTAACCTCCAAGGTAAACCGCAGTTCAAGCGGGTCGCCAAGGCCACTTACGCGCTCGCCGAAGCCGAATAGTCTCTTAAACCCGTCCTTATAGGCTTACTCCTTCTGCATAAGGCCGATTGCACACGGAAGATGTATAATAGGACGGTAGCAAACGCTTATGCCTTAGTGCGGCATGCGTACACTCAAGAGACATTATGATTCCCAGACGAAAAAAAACCTCGAAAACACCGAAGGCACAGGATGTGCTGTTATTACTTGAAATACCACGCACAAACGACAAAAAGGAACTCGCGGCCGAACAGATGCTCGCCTCACTGCACGGCATCCTCCGCTCTAAGCGCGAGGTGCGGTTTGAAGGCGGTTTGCAAGACCACATTTCTCTCGAGATGGCGGCCATCGGCCAACGCATACGGTTTTACATCTGGACTCCGAAGCATCTGCAGTCCTTCGTAGAGGGCCAGATCTACGCGCAGTACCCGACCGTACAAATTCACGAGCAAAAGACAGATTATTCCAGCCGACCGCTTGGGCAGAAAGTCGTGTATACCAGCGAGCTGGTTCTAACCGACCACGAGACCATACCAATCAAAACATTCCCGAGCTTTGAGGTCGACCCCTTAGCCGCTATTACCGCGACGCTGGCCAAATTGGACGAACCCGATGAAGAGGCTTGGATTCAGATTATGGCGCGGCCGATATCTGATGATTGGCACAAGCGCGGCTCAAAGATGATCCGACGCATACAAGGGGGTGGGGGACTGTTCTCCAGCGGTGGCGCGACTTTTGTCGGCCAAGCCTTCGGGGCACTCGTAAAACCGCCTGAAGTTACCGCCAAGGGCGCAGCGCCAGAACTAAGCGAGCGTGACAAAACACGCATCCGCTCTATAGAAGAGAAGGGGACGAAGCTTGGCTATCAAGTAAAGATACGTATGGTGTATGCCGGTAATGACCAGCACCTCGCCAAACTCCGTATGCAGGCCATACAGGGCGCTTTTAAGCAGTTCAACACGACTAACCTGAACGGTTTTCAAGGCAAGGGAGCAAGCTTCGGCAATGACAAGCTGGCCGAGTATCAGGCCCGTTTCTTTATAGACAGCGGCTACATTCTGAACATCGAGGAGCTAGCCAGCCTATTTCATCTGCCGCACACCAGTGTCGAGACCCCTAATATCGTCTGGGCCACCACTAAGACCGCCGAACCACCTGCCAATATCCCTGTCATAACCGGTCAGAACGAACGCGAGCTCAGTCTCTTTGGCGTGACCAACTTCCGCGGCACCAACACGGTGTTCGGAGCCAACCGGCTTGACCGTGGCCGCCACATCTATGTCATCGGCCAGACGGGTACCGGTAAAACCGGCCTGCTCGAGCTCCTTACGCTATCCGACATCTTTTACGACGAAGGTTTCTGCGTCATCGACCCGCACGGCGATTACGCGCAGAACATGCTGCGCTTTATTCCGCGTCGGCGTATTCAAGATGTTATCTACTTCAACCCGGCCGACACCGATTACCCCATAGGCTTCAATCCGCTCGAAGTGACCGATCCGAGCCTCAAAAACCACATCAGCTCCGAGCTTGTTGGCGTTTTGAAGCGCATGTTCGAATCGTGGGGGCCCCGCCTCGAGTATATCTTGCGCTATACCATATTGGCTCTGCTGGACTACCCGGAATCAACCATGCTCGATATCACCCGCATGCTCACCGAGAAACGGTTCCGAGACGATGTGATTAGTCATATCAAAGACCCGGTCGTCAAAACCTTCTGGGTGACGGAATTTGCCAGCTGGAACGAGAAATTCGCAGCTGAAGCCGTTGCTCCGGTACTAAACAAGGTTGGCGCATTCGTTGCTAATCCTATGATTCGCAATATCGTCGGCCAGACACGCAGCACCTTTAATATCCGCAAGCACATGGACGAAGGCAAGATTTTGATTGTCAACCTGAGCCGTGGCCTTGTGGGCGAAGACAATGCCGCGATTTTGGGCGCCCTCATGGTTACAAAGATACAGTTGGCAGCCATGTCCCGAGCCAACGTGCCGCTGGATCAAC
>CAYQTN010000002.1:13568-18198 GCA_964420445.1 uncultured Candidatus Saccharibacteria bacterium | reverse complement strand
TCTTGACCACGAACCACTGAACATCAGCGAGATACTACAGCATGAACTGCCTAAAGATAAGCTCGCCAAGATTGCACTTGTGCAACCCGAACCGTTTGCGGCAGGCAGTTTTGGCCAAGTCTACTATGCCCAGCTACGAAACGGCCAGCCGATAATCATAAAGGTATTGCGGCCAATGATTCGAGAGCTACTAAAGCATGATCTGCGCCTGCTAACCAGATTCTCCAAAACCTTCTTTGTGAAGCTGTACAAAAACATGAACGTACAGCTGAACGACGCTATGAAGGAATTTGCCGATGCCACTATGCGCGAAACCGATTACCGCCACGAGGCCGAATTCGCCAACGAGATGTACGACCACTACAAGAACCACCCCGTCATAAATATCCCAAAAACCTACTTAGAGCTATGTACTGACAACATTATCGTTCAAGATTATGTGGACGGCATTTCAGTGGCGCAAATAATCCGAATGCACGAACAAGGCGTTGAGCCGGTGGAGTACGTCAAGGAAACGCTTGGCTCCGATATAATCTACCAGCTCCAGGTGTTCGGCTACGAGTCAATCATCGGCATATTTGAAATGCCACGCCTGCAAGGCGACCCACACCCTGGCAACATCCGGCTCATGCGAAACAACAAAGTTGGAGTAATCGACTTCGGCATTAGCGCCCGGCCGCCCGATGATAAGAGCGGTCTATTCGGACTACTCGAAACCTACGACAAAGTGTTCAAGGGCTCCCAAACGGCAATAGGATTGTTTGAAAACGGGCTACGCTTTTTTGTGAGCGACTTGTACCGCGCGCTAAGAAAGCTCGGTGAATATCTTGGGCAAAAGGACAACCGTGACTACGTCAGTGAAGTCAGCCAAGTCGCCGGCAAAGTATTTTCTGAAGCAACCGGAACAGACATCATTCATGCCGATTTTAAGAGTGATGCCAGCATATTAGTCATGATAAATAAGCTCGTAAACAAAGGGAACCGGTTTGGCCTGGTCATGAAACTTGAAGCAACCGAAATACTACGCGCCATCCAGACCTACACCGCAATGCTCGGAAGTTTGGGAGTGTACCAGCAAGTCATGCCGCCTTTGCTGGCGCAAGCGGTCAAACATATACGCGAGAACCATCCGGAGGTCATCAGCGAAGGCAAAGAGGGCATGAGCATCGCCGATGCGCTAGAGACCGTTGCGAACTGGCTGGAGCGCGTTGCTGACAGAGACCCAGCACTTTTCCGTCAGCTATCGCAGAAAATTCGCGCCAACAGCCCCCCAAGCGTACAATTAGAACCGGAAGGAAACACCAATGTTTAAAGAATTCATACTGTTCATCAAATATCCTTACACAGCCGGTGCCATCGGCATCATCTGGCTTGGCAGCGCTGCCTTGCTGGCTATAGACAAAGAACTTCCCCTAGTTGGAATTGTTTCGATAAATATGATTGTAAGCGTCATTATCGCCGGTTTCGGTTTCCGCGGCAAAAAAGAACTCTAATCTATCCTGTAAAAATGCGTGGCGACGAGCTTTTCATGAGGCTTCCAGAGTTCTTTGGCCTTCTTGTGGGTGAGTGTACTAAGTTTTACTAAGATTACAATTAGCATTGTGAGTCCAGTGCAAAGCAGAGCTTTGACCATATTTAGCTGCCAGCTATTACCAACGTCAATGAATATGATAAAGCTGAGCGTAATAGAGAACAGAACCAACATAACCCACCATTCATTGCTGTAGACCTTATTGCGTAGTTGCATAGAGAGCATTGAACGGTTTTGCTGGTTCGCGACCGTCCCGTCGAGTATCTTCTCAATCATTGCTTCGTCGTCACCCTTGTACGTAAGCAGTGCGCTGATGATTTGCTCGTACTCTTTCTCGCCGCCGGCCGGTCGCCTCTCTTTGAGCAGCTTGCGTACATATGCCTCATACAAACCTTGCAGCTCATTCCTCGACTCAGGACTGAGTTTCTTAGTCTTTAATATCAGCGCAAACAACGCGTTGGCTTCAGCTCTGATAGCCTTTTGTAATTCATCAATTCTCGCCTTCTGCCCGGAAAGAATTGGAGCAATATAGAATCCGTATAGGAATGAGTTTACCGAAAATAGAGTCAACGCGGGGCCGTCAAACGTTGCGGCAGGAACAAGAAAGGCCACAAGAATGAAAACGATGAGAAAGAAATAGAAGTAGTAACTGAGACGGACTTTTAATAATAGGTTCATTGTTAGACCTAAGTATATGACTTACCTTGAACAAAACAAGAGCTATTGTACGATTTGAATCGGTACAATGGATTCGGCAAGATAGCCGTCTGGCTTGGTTCTAACAAGTAACGCGTTAAATTGCCGTGGGCCGCTTGTTTCCATCTCGTTACGGGTTTGTATTCCATCGCGCCAGCGGGGTATGACACTATCTAGCGAGACACCCAACGAGCTGTGCAGAGCACCACACATACCGACATCAGTCATGTGCGCGGTTCCTGCTGGCAAAATCATCGCATCGGCAGTCGGTACGTGCCAGTGGTCGCCTATGACAGCAGTGACACGGCCATCAAGGTAGTAGCCGATGATCCGTTTTTCTGAGCTGAAATCTCCATGAAAGTTTACGATTGTAGCATCCCGTTCAATCTCTGCCGTTTCACGCAAGATATCATCGATAGCGTGCAGTGGATTGTCCTTTTCGATTGCCGGGTGACTCATCGAGAACGTTTCGCCAAGCAATGATATAACCAGTACCTTTTTGCCGTTCTTCTCGGCAAGCTTCCACCCCTTGCCAGGACAGCCGTGCATATTAGCAGGACCAATGACCGGTGCGTGTTCGTCCTCGAGCAGTGGGTGGATTTCAGAGCGTTTCGGTGTGTGGTTGCCGCCCGTAAAGAAATCTACGCCGACAGACTGAAGATGTTCCATGTCAGCCGGAAGCATACTGCGACCGTCGCTGACATTCTCTGACTGGGCAATCACAAAGTCTATATTGTACTCATCCACCAGTTTCGGCAGGACTGCTTCGACAGTTTCAATACCGGGGCGGGCCATAATATCACCGATATATAAGATGTTCATTGCGCAGTAAACCAATCGGGTTTTGCCTGTTCGAAAGTAATGGATGCAATCGCTGCCACTTGAGCGTCGGATTGTATGGCGGGGTAGGCTTGCCGGTACAAGGTAATAACAGTGCCGAACACCGCTTTGTCCCATGCGAAGCCAAGCGCCTCAGAGACACGGTATACCGAAGCCTCGTCCGAGCCCTCGATCTCAACAAACGGCTCAAGCCACGGCCACTCGTCAAGCACAACCTGTACGCCTTGGTACTCCCATGTTTCACGCTTTGATTGCTGCTCGGACTGAACAGCAAGACCTAACGCCTTGAACATCTCGATCGCTTTTTCGTACGAGCCAACCGTAAACTCAATTTCTCTTGCAGCTCCAAACTGGCCCTCTTCTGCTTCTTTGTAGGTGCAGGCAACTTTGTCACCTTCGTCTCGGACACGGACCCAACCGTTGCGCTCTTTTTGTAATCGTTGATCGGGATAGTCCATTACTACCCGTGTCATCAAACGGGTCGGATGTGTGCAGGTAGCGCCGATGCCCTTAAGCTTGTCACGCATATTATCGTGATCTACGCTTACGAACTTGGCCTCAATCTCCTGCTGCATTTACTTGGCGAACTCTATAGCTCGCGTTTCCCGTATGACATTCACCTTAATGGTACCTGGGTACTGCATGGTGGATTCTATTTTAGTGGCGATATCACGAGCCAGTTTAATGGCGGTCAAATCGTCTATTTCTTGCGGCTTCACAAAGACGCGCACCTCACGGCCGGCGCTAATGGCATATGCCTTGTCTATACCCTGGAAGCCAAGTGCGGTATTTTCCAGGTCACGCATGCGCTCACCGAAGTTCTCGGCAGATATATTGCGTGCACCCGGACGTGAAGCGCTGATGGCATCTACGACCCGAATTATCAGAGCCTCGACGCTGGTCGCATCGACGTCGTCGTGATGTTGCTCGGCTGCCAGTGCTACTTCTTCGGGGGCGCCATACTTGCGCAGCATCTCGCCTGAGATGTGGTGATGCTTGCCTTCCACTTTGTGTGTCAGGGCTTTGCCCAAATCATGTACAAGTGCCGCGTATTTAGCCGTCTTAACATTGGCGCCGATTTGCTCGGCTATTGTTCCGGCGATATGCGCCATTTCAGTCGAGTGCTTCAGGACATTCTGGCCGTATGACGTACGGTATTTCAGTTCGCCAAGTAGCTGAAGAATCTCTTTCGGAACACCTACGATGCCAACTTCACGGGCGGCATCTTCGGCCGCGTGCATGACGTCTTTTTGTACCTGCTTCTGTGCTTTCTCAACGACTTCTTCGATACGGCCCGGGTGAACACGGCCGTCCTTCAGAAGCATTTCAAGTGCTATGCGGGCAATCTCACGCCGCACCGGGTCGAACGAGCTGAGAATAATCATGCCGGGCGTATCGTCCACCAGTATGTCTACACCTGTTGCCCGTTGTAAGGCCTGGATATTGCGGCCTTCCTTGCCGATAATACGGCCCTTCATCTCCTCGTCTTCGAGCTTGACCGCAGTAACGGTACGTTCAGCCGTTACCTCACTGGCCATGCGCTCCATAGCAGTCGTAATAATC
>CAYQTN010000002.1:6259-13558 GCA_964420445.1 uncultured Candidatus Saccharibacteria bacterium | reverse complement strand
GCAACTTATTGATAAGCCCCAGCATATCGTTTCGGATATCACGCTCGGTCATCTTCATGAGTTTGTCCGCAGCTTCCGTTTTGGTGAGTTTGGCAACTTTTTCCAGCTTTTCTTGCTGCTTTGTTCGAATACCACGGATTTCGTCTTTTAGAGACTCGACTTCATCTTCGCTTTTTCGAAGCGCGTCAGCCCGCTTGTCGATGGTGTCGAGCTTCTTGTCGAGCGCTTCTTCACGGCTAATCAGACGTGTTTCAATTTCTTTGGTTTCCTTACGGCGCTGTTGCTCATCGCGACGCGCCTTATCAGCTATCTCGGCAGCTTCTTCTCTGGCCTTACGAAGTGATTCTTCGGCTTCCTTCTTGGCTCGTTTCAGCTCCTTCTCGGCGGCAGCTTCTACTGATCCGAGCTTTCTCTTTGTTAAAACCGTGCTGGCGCCAAAACCAAGCCCGGCTCCGACAATTGCAAGTACAATTGCGAGTGGCAACATGGCAGTTCCTTTCTATGTTGCTCTCCCGCCGGCTATTTGCGGACAATCACTTTCACTTCATTAGTCCGGTGCCGGCTGGCGAGTGTATCTAAAATTGAATAAAAAATATCGTTACGTTAGGATCGTCCCAAAACTCGAGTAATCCTTGAACCTAACTATACCACTTTTAGTGACTAAAAATACAACAAATCAGTGGCGATTCAGCCGCCAAAGTGAACAGTGTCGATTTAATGTACGGCTGGGGTAATGTGAGCGTCGCCTCCGTAGCTAGGAAGAACAACGCTATGGGCCTTGGCGCTACCGAGCAATGCCAAGCCCCGCCTTATCCAGTCAGTCTCGCCCTCTACTCCGGCGTGCGGGTCCTTTAGGCTAGATGCAAGCGTGTTGGTTACCGATAATCCAATACGCAAACCCGTGAAACTACCCGGGCCTTTATAAGAAATAATGCCCCCAATGTCCTGTAAAGTAAGGCCCCTACCTTCTAACAGACCCTGAATTCTCTGATGAATCGTCTCCGCGAGTGCCCGGTGCGCTTGCCAAGTCTCGTATGCTATTTGTGTTTCGTCTTGATAGAGGCCAATTTCGGCTTCCGGTTTATCGGTCCGGACGGTGAGTACAATCATTTTGCAGCCCCGACGAGGTAAGCAAGGTTCTCGTGAACGCTACAGATTATGCGGCGGGCATCTTCGCCGTCTTTGGTACGCTCAAGCCGTAGCTCGACGTGCCGATCCGGCAACGCTCCGGCGACAATATCGCCCCATTCGACCACTGTCACCGCTTTTTCATCGCCAAGCGTTTCGGCTAGCTCATAGCCGACAACACCGGCATCGACCAAGCGGTAAAAATCGAAGTGATACAGTTTCAGGCCTTCACGGCAGTCGTATACCCGACTAACGGTAAAGGTTGGGCTGCTGAGTGTCTGTTCACAGCCGAGCCCTTTCGCTAAGCCCTTCGTAAACGTGGTCTTGCCGCCGCCAACATCACTCGAGAGCACAAATAGCTCACCGCCCCGACACGCCTTGCCGAAGCGCTCGCCTAAAGCGAAGGTATCGTCGGAGCTGGAAGATTCGATTTCCCAAGTCATGTCGGTACTCATATAACCCATATCCTAACGCGAGCATGCCAACGCCAGCAAGCACTGCCGGGTGCAATGGCGCGGCGTCATCTTGCGTTGGCGCGCTACCGGCCGGACTGGATTGATTGGCAGTTGCCGCTCCGAGCCCTCCGGAAGTGTCAGAAATACCTAAGACCGCTGCGGTTCGTTCCTGTGACACGCCGGCGTCTTGGGTTATAGCATTTAGCTCATTGGGTGTAGGCACGGCCGTCCATCTCCAGTTGCCGTTTTCGAGTACCCATGCCTGACCGTCATCGGCATCGCGGTATGGCTCACTCTGCGACACAATCTGCCCTGCCGGATCAAGCAGCCATGCCTGAGCCTCGCTGTTCGATAGGCTTATAGACGTATCGGCTGACGTGAAGGCCGTAAAGGACCCGGGGGCAAGTGCGGTTCCTTCAGGGAAAACGTAGCTCCGCGGGTTTGTTGAGCCAAAGGCAAGCTTGAAGCCAGTCAAGTCAAAGCTTGTCGTGTTCGGGTTATAAAGTTCAATGAATTCATCTGCCGCGTCGGTCTGAGGGCTGGCCGGGTTAGGCAGCAGCTCGTTGATGACGGGGGCCATCTTTCCGATGTTGCGATTGATGACAGCGCCTGTGGCCGGAGCCGCGACATAACGGATTGGCGGCAACGAGCCTGGCAGCAGAGTGAAATCTTGGTCTGTCGGGCTTGTCGTCAAAATAGATTCATAGACGCACGGATCGTCAACACTCGGCTGAACGCTCAACCATGTGCCACCCGACGCATGCGGAGCTTCCTGCTCGGCCCATTGACGAAGTAAAAATGCGTTCGCATGTGCCGGTAGTGTCTGGGCGTACGGGGTAGCCGTTTTAGACCACGCTGCCGAATCAATCACGGTACTGGTTATCGACCCGCCGGCTGTCGACTGAACCAAACGGTGAACTTGCACCAAGCCGGCCGTCGAGCTAAAGCTTAGCGATGCCGATGCTGCCATAGTCTGGTAGCAAAGGTTCATGGTGCTGTCATTGACGAGGTAGTACCCGCCTGCCGGCAACGCGCCGCTGAGCGACACGAGTTTGCTCGATGTCGCCTTCTGCACATCGTAATGATTGTAATAAGCCAACTGAACTTGGCCCATGTCTATCGGCTCACTGCCGGAGTTATAGAGTTCGACAAACTGGCCGCTATTGCTGGTTATTTTGAAACTCGAAACAAACAAGCTTTCTTCCGGAACTTGAGCGCTTACCCTCACCGCCGCGCTTGTCAGCGGTACGCTCAAGTTGATGACGAGTCCCACCACCCATAGCCGGATGCCTGCCCGTTTCATAACTTATGGCGTATTTTATGCCTGACAGCGGCGGAAGCAAGCATGAGCTCGACATTTTTATAATAATTACAACAAAAAAACCGACCATGCCCGCTGAACAGGGCTGGCGTATAATAGCTATATGCTTCAGCTCAGCAACAAACTTATCGACATCCCGGTTATGAGCCTGCGCACCGGCGGTCGGATAGCGACCGCCAGCCAGCCTATTATCAATCCCAACAACTTACGGCTGGAGGGCTGGTACTGCGTTGATATGTTCAGTAAAGAAACACTGGTTCTGCTTGCTCAAGACGTACGCGATTTTGTCCGCCAGGGCATCGCCGTTGATGACTTCGAGGTACTGTCTCAACCTGAGGAGCTCATCAGGCTGAAGGAAGTTTTGGAACTTGAATTTAACCTTATCGGGTTGCCTGCTGTCACCAACCACAAACGTCGGCTTGGCAAAGTTGGCGATTACGCGCTCGAAACCAGCTCGATGCTTATCCAGAAACTGTACATCACACGCCCCGTCTACCGCAGCCTGAGCGACGGCCAGCTTAGTATCGACCGCAGCCAAATTATAGAAATTACCGACAGGCGCGTCGTAGTTAGGGACGCAGACATAAAAGTTGGCGCCCAATCAGTTACCGCCGCGCCCGCAACCTCCTAGCTGTCAGCCAGTGTTCGTTTAATATCGTCATAAGAAAATCCTTGCCGAGCAAGATAGGCAATCAATTTCTGTGGGTCTGCCCGATAGCGGGCGAGCTTTTGTTTTTTGTCTACCAACGCGCGCAAGCGGCTTGTTTCGTCACGACCCTCAAGCAAGGCGGCGTCAGCGAGCTCCCGGCCGATACCTTTTCGGCCAAGCTCGGCCCGAATCGCCCGCTCACTCTTGCCGCCACGGCGGCGGAGCTCCACCAACCACTCTGCAAAACGCTCGTCGTCAAGATAACCCTTCGTAGCCATTTCGTCGCTCAGTGACTGGGCTAAATCACTGTCAACTTTTTTGCGGTACAAATATTCGCGTAGTTCACGGCTGCTTCGTGGCCGGTTTAAAAGCCACTCTAGTACCCGGGCCCTGAGCTTTCCTTCCTCGGATAGTTTCTTTAGGCGCTTCTGTTCCGGTTCAGTTAGCTCCTGACCGATTTTTAGTTTTTCCGCAACCAACTCGTTTAAAGAAAGTGAAAACGAATACTTGCCATCTACGAATATGCTGGCGCGTTCCGGGTTTTTTACCTGCTGCTTGATAGATGTTATCTTCATCATAACCTCCTACGCTGCCTACATAAGCCCAATGTAAATAAGGCTTGGGAACAACACGGCAAACCATACGGCCTCCATTACTAAACCATGGTTGGTTTGCGACCACTGAATTTTCGAATGAAAGTCGGCAAGCCTGCCACGCTTTTGTTTTGGGGTCGGTTTGAGATACTCAAAATACAGCCACATCAGATCAGGGCTGGCAGCCAAAAACGCACATACTACTACCAGTAGCGCTATTTCAGGCCAAAACCACGCTACAGCTAGTGTAGATACTACAGCTAGTGTCATGTCGGAGAGCAGTATTTTGAAGAAGCGGCGGCTATGCAAACCGGATTTCTGGTCGGCAAAATGCGGAATTGCATCGAGTAGAAAATGGCTAAATGGTGATAATATAACCGCCGCCGCCGGGTATTTCTGCAACGAAATCGCAATAACTGCCCCGAAAAGTCCATGATTAGTCGCGGTCATAGCAAGTGTGAGACTCCTGTTAGTAGCGCCAGGGCGAGCGGAATCTCTAGGTAAATGCCTTGCAGCGTCTCGCCCCACTGTATGCGTTGGTGAAACCGGGTCAGTATGCTGTTTTTAGGTTTTTTGCGGCGGATTTCATAACGAACATACCTATACGGCCATGCGATATCCGGAAGCAAGGCGGCAACTATTGCCCCATAGACGTACCACGCTTGTCCCCACACAAGAAGCAACAATAGAAGCAGCCCGGTCACATCGACCATTACCATCAGGTAGCTACGCCGGTGTTTAAACAGCGCGCTATAACCTTCATCACCGCGGATACCGTAATGCGGCAGCGCGTCTAATGCGTAGTGGCTTACAAGCGCCGCGGGGAGTGCGACAACCGGATCTTTCGCAATAAGTGCGATACCCGCGCCAACGGCTGCGTGATTAACGACATGCATACCACTTAGCTTACTGCTAGGCTTTGTTGGCGTCCATCACCTGCTTGGCAATTTTTTCTAAGGCCTTTGGATTTTCACGCAGGTAATTCTTGGCAGCTTCGCGGCCTTGGCCAATTTTTTCTCCCTCGTACGCAAACCAAGCACCCGATTTCTCAACGATTTCTTTTGCAGTGGCCAAATCAAGCACATCGCCTTCTCGACTGATACCTTCGTTGTACATGATATCGAACTCGGCTTCTCGGAATGGTGGGGCAATCTTGTTCTTCACAACCTTTACCCGCGTCCGGTTCCCAATAACTTGGTCTCCTTGCTTTATTTGCGAGATACGACGGATATCCATGCGCAAGCTGGCATAGAACTTGAGCGCGTTACCACCCGTAGTGGTCTCTGGGTTGCCAAACATAACGCCAATCTTCATGCGCAACTGGTTGATGAATATGACCGTGCTTTTGCTCTTGCTGATAATAGCCGTAAGTTTGCGTAACGCCTGGCTCATTAACCGGGCTTGCAAGCCCATGTGACTGTCGCCCATATCACCTTCGATTTCGGCTTGTGGTACCAAAGCGGCAACCGAGTCTACTACAATCAGGTCAACTGCGTTTGAGCGAACGAGTGATTCAACAATCTCTAGCGCTTGCTCGCCGTTGTCCGGCTGCGAAACCAGCAGATTTTCTAGATTAACACCGATTCGCTGGGCGTACTGCGGGTCGAGCGCGTGCTCGGCATCGATGAAGGCGGCCACACCGCCCTTTTTCTGGACTTCGGCGATGGCATGAAGCGTGAGCGTGGTTTTGCCGGAGCTTTCAGGACCATAGACTTCGATGATACGGCCTTTCGGAATACCGCCACCCAGTGCGAGATCGAGCGACACGCTACCGGTTGGGAAGGTCTCGACATTCTGATGCGTCGATTCGCCCAAGCGCATTATCGTACCCTTGCCGAATTGTTTTTCTATATGATCAACAGCCAAACCAAGTGCCTTGGTCTTGCCGTCTTCTTTTACGTTTTCTTGCGGTGATGCGTCAGACTGTGCTTTTGCCATCGTTACCTCTCCTTATATGTATGTGTAGTTATACTGCGGTTCATTCTTAACTTGCAAGCATGAACAGCATAGAATACTGCCGCCCGCGTGCGGCGTCAAGTTTTTTTGTTTGCACACTGTCCGAAGGCATTTTTTAGGTTATACTAAGCATTAACGATATGCGTATTTCCGATGCACTGGTGAAAGATTTGCTCCTGAAGGGTGGCAAAGCGACTGAAGAACAGATTCAGGCCGTCCGTGACCAATCAGGCAATACCAAGGCCGCCCTCCAAGACATCGTCATTAAGGGCAATCTTATCAGTGAAAAAGATTTGACCAAGCTCTACGCCGAAGAGATTGAAGTACCGTTTGTTGAGTTGGACCCCAAAGATATTAAGCGCGAAATTCTCCGCCTGATACCCGAACGAATCGCTATCCAATACAAAGTAGTCCTCTACGGCGTGGACGAAACGGGTACCAAGCTGCTTGCCATGGAAGACCCCGACGATGTCCAGGCCATTAACTTCCTCAAAAAGCAGCTGGGCGACGATATAAAGGTGGCGATGTCGACCGGACAGAATATTACCGCCGCCTTAGACCAATACCGCGACAGCATCAGTTCCGAGCTGACAAAAGTCATGACTCCGGAGGAACTGACTGAGGATATCGACGAAAACGTATCCGAGGAAGACGTCGCCGAGGATTCGCCGATTGCCCAAACAGTAAACCTGCTGATTGAATACGCCGTCAAGGCAGGCGCCAGCGACATTCACATCGAACCAAGAGAGAACTTTGTCTCGGTCCGCTACCGTATCGACGGTATCTTGAAAGAAACCAACAAACTGCCCAAAAAAGTCATGGCGGCGCTGGTATCGCGTATCAAAATTTTGAGCAACCTCAAGATTGACGAGCGCCGCGCGCCCCAAGACGGCCGGTTCAAGATATCTGCCAGCGGCCAGATTTTCGCGCTACGTGTTTCAACTCTGCCTATAGTTGACGGCGAAAAGGTGGTTATGCGCGTATTGAACGAAACCAGCAAGGCATTAACGCTCGAGGAACTCGGTTATTGGGGCCGTAGTTTAGAGACGCTGAAAGAAGCTATTGTCCAGCCTCACGGTATGATTCTGGTGACCGGCCCGACTGGATCGGGTAAAAGCACTAGCCTGTTTAGCGTGCTTTCTATGATAAACAGCCCGACCGTCAACATCTCGACCGTTGAGGACCCGGTCGAATACC
>CAYQTN010000002.1:0-6249 GCA_964420445.1 uncultured Candidatus Saccharibacteria bacterium | reverse complement strand
ACCGAGTACCAGGCACAAACCAGACACAAGTGAACCCGATTGCCGGTATGACGTTCGTCAATGGCTTGCGCGCGCTATTGCGCCAAGATCCCAACGTTATTATGGTCGGAGAGATTCGTGACGGTGAAACCGCCGGCCTGGCTGTGCAGGCCGCCCTGACCGGACACCTAGTCTTCAGCACCCTACACACCAACAACGCCGCAACCACCCTGCCCCGCTTGCTTGATATGGGCATCGAAGCGTTTTTGATTGCCAGCACCGTGCGTGCCGTCGTTGGTCAGCGTTTGGTGCGCAGGCTTTGTATCGAGTGCCGAGAGAGTGTTGATCCAGATGCCGCGACCCAAAAGCGTATCACCGAAGCATTCAAGCTCGACGACAGCGGCAGCATGAAATACATTCATCAGCTTGAAGAAGAAGCGCTCAAAGGCGGCATCGGTAAAAGCAACCAGGGCAAGCAAAAAAGCGACGCGCTGAGCACATCCGAGAGCAAGATTACCCGCATTTGGAAGGCTCACGACGGCGGCTGCGACGCTTGCAATAAAACCGGCTACAAGGGACGAATTGGAATCTACGAAGTTTTGCACAACTCCGACGACGTCCAAAAACTCATCGTCAGCAACTCTACCAGCGAAGTTATCCACCAGCAGGCCGTCAAGGAAGGCATGGTCACCATGCAGCTCGACGGCTTTATAAAAGCCCTACGAGGTCAGACATCGATAGAAGAAATTTTACGCGTTACCTCCACGGCTGAACGCAAAACATAATGGAATTTACCAACACAGCAAAAGACAGCGACGGCAAACAGATAACCGGCACCCTGACTGCCACCAGCAAAAACCATGCGCTCGAAACGCTGCGGAAGCGCGGGCTGTCGCCGATTACTGTTAAGTCTAGCGCCGCGGCCAAGTCGGGCATGAACATGAGCATCAAACTGCCTACCAGCCGCAAGATTAAGCCCAAGGCTCTAGTGGTGTTCACGCGCCAATTCTCGACCATGATAAGCGCTGGCGTGCCAATGCTCCGCTCGCTGACTACCCTTAAGGAACAGGCCGGCTCTCCGGCACTCAAGGAAGTGTTAGATAAAGTCATCACCGACGTGCAGGGTGGCGCCCAGTTGTCCGATTCGCTCGCCAAGCATCCCAAGGCTTTCTCTGAAGTCTATGTCAACATGGTGCGTGCCGGTGAAGCCGGCGGTATCCTTGATCAAATCCTGAATCGGCTTGCTACCCAGGTAGAAAAAGACGCTTCCATAAAAGGCAAGTTCAAGAGTGCTATGGTCTATCCGGTCGTAGTCACGCTCGTAGCCGTGGGTGCGGTCGGCTTCCTGATGGTTGGTGTCGTGCCAAAACTAGCCTCGATTCTGGAAGGCGCCGGCGGCCAACTGCCCGTACAGACAAAAATTATCCTAGCTATGAGCAACTTTCTGACCACCAAGTGGTATGTCATCATCGCCGCGCTAGTGCTGGCGGTCTTTTTGTTCAGGCGCTTCACCGCCAACCCTAAGGGCAAATACGCTTTTCACAAGTTTCTGCTGCGGATACCGGTTTTTGGAAACATTATACTGAAAGTCAACGTCGCCCGCTTTGCCCGCACCTTTAGCTCGCTTATGGCCGCAGGTGTGACCGTCATTGACGCGCTGGAGATTACCGCCGGGGCGCTTACCAATTTGGTTGTCCGCCATGCTCTCACGGATAGCGTCCAGAGCATTAAGAACGGTTCCAACATCGCTGATGCCTTAGGCCAGAGCAAAGTCTTGCCGGCCATTATTATACAAATGACTGCCGTTGGTGAAGAGACCGGTAAAATCGGCGAGGTGCTTGATAAGGTTGCCGAATTCTATGAAGAAGAAGTCGATCAGATTACCAGCGGACTGTCTTCTATCATCGAGCCGGTGCTGATTGTCGGCCTTGGCGGTATCGTCGGATTCATCGTTATGAGCGTGCTCGGACCTATTCTCTCGATACAAGGCACAGTGTAAAACTGTTGACAGCTTAGCCATAAGCGTTATACATTTTATGTATCACTAATAAAACGAAGCAATCTAAGGAGTGGTACTAGAATGCGAAAATTGAATCAAAAAGGTTTTACAATTATTGAGCTATTGGTGGTCATTGTGATCATCGGTATCTTGGTAGCACTAACCTTGCCTAACCTATTCAGCGCACAGGCTCGTGGCCGTGACACTGACCGCAAGAACGAACTTAAGAACGTCCAGCAGAAGCTTGAGACGTACTTTGGCGACAACGACGCCTACCCTGCAACAATGACTGCTGCCGGTGTAACTGCGGACGAGCAAGTCGGCCCACGGAGCGACGCTTACACCTACACCGTTGCTGTTGACAGCCAGTCATACACGCTCTCGGCTAACCTCGAGAACGCAGATGACAAGGACGCCGTCGCCGGTGTTTACACGCTCAATAGCGTCAATCAATAGCACAATAGTAGCTAACAGATGACCGGTTGCTCCAAGCAACCGGTTTTTGTTATGCTGAAGCTTAAGCATGATACGAAAAGCGCAGGATGGGTTTACGCTCATTGAACTTATTGTAGCCACCACGATAATGGGGCTGATAGTGATAGGCGTATTTAACTTGTATATCTCTATCGAAATTGCTCAACGAAGAAGCTACCATCTCGAAATCGCCGCCAGAGCCGGGGAACGCGAGATAGAATCATTGCGCAACTCTCAGTACGGTAGTCTTGTACCTGGCACCACGCTCGACTTCACGCCTGAGTTGCCTGCCGAATTACCGTCGCCGAAAACCGGTACGGTAGACATTAGCGAGCCCGAGGTCGGTCTGCGCAGAGTCGACATCACCATAACCTACAAAGATGGGGGTGGCACCAAGACACTGAAACAAAGTTCGCTCATCGGAATATTAGGTATCGGCCAGTGAAAAAGCTTGATCAGAACGGCTTTACGATTATAGAGATGCTGACCGCTTCGTTGGTCGCATCAATCATACTTATCGGCATGATGACGTTTATGGTTAACTCGATGGTTAATAATAGCGTAACCAGCGCACGAGCCGATTTGCTACGCGAGGCACAAATGGCGCTTGATGTGATAGTAAAAGACATTAGACTGAGCGCGAGCGTGGACGTCAATAACCGTATATCGGACGATAATTCCCCCGATGCTGTGAGTACTGGCGGACTTGGCTGGGAGTCTGATCTTGATACACTCGTACTGGCAACAGCTGCAGAAGACACATTAGGAAATATAATCTTTGCCGACGCGGCTCACTACATCACCGAAAAAAATAATGTCGTTTACTACGTTAACGATTCTGAGCTTTATAAGCGGACGATTGCAGCCGCTATTCCGGATAACGATTTTATTACCAGCTGCCCTCCCGAAATCGCCACGAGCCTGTGCCCAGCTGACCGCCTCAGCATTGATAATGTGCAGAGCTTCACCATCCGCTATTTTGATGCGGCCAACAACGAAGTCGCCCCAACGGCCGCCAGATCCGTCGAAGTCGAACTTGGCCTTTACGATGTCAAGTACGGCAGGCCGGTACAGGTAACCTACACCACTAGGACGGTATTTAGGAATGAATAAGCAATTACTCAAAGACGAACGCGGTATTGTATTCCTGACGGTGCTTCTCGTCGGTCTACTCGTTACCTTTGTTGGGCTGAGCATGATGGACGTAGTACTCGTACAGTACCGTCGTACAACCGAAAATGTCTATGCCACCAATGCGCTGCTGGCTGCTGAAGCCGGAATCGAAAAGAACGTCTACACAATCAATGAAACCGGTAGCTTTACCGGCTTGCCCGAAGAAGAGTTTTATAACAATGCTGACCAAGGTTCTGCCCGCTTCTTTACACAGGTTACGAGCGGGAATGAGGGTGAGTTTATTATCACAAGTACCGGGCGGGCCTACGACCGCCAGGGTCACTTAGCTAAAGAACGGAGCGTGCGCGTCACCATTGTAGGCACGCAGTCATTGCAGCCCAATGTCTACGCGGGCGCGGGCGGTTTGATACTAACAGGAGGGGTTAATGTATCTAATACGGATATCTATGTCGAAGGGTTTATCCGACTGGACAACGCCTCATCCAGTATTGGTTCGCCAACAGATATAAAAGAGATTAAGGCGCGTAATGTCTGGTGCATGATCGATGGGAGCTACCCTTCGGCCTGCCCCTCCGGCACCCAACCTATCACTATTGCAAATAACGCCGAAATTTACGGGCATGTCTGCGCAAATGGACAGACTGATGGTTCGGGAATGTTCGATGCAAATGGTGGTCCGGGCCTCGATACCGGTTGTCCCGTTTTCCCGGTAGTCAACCCCTATACATATGACAGGGCGGCTCATCTAGCAGCCATGGACCCCGTGAACGTCCACGGCCCGACAAGCAATAACGTCCGCTGTGGCAACGACAATGACACCAACTGGCTGGCTGGCACCACTATCACGGGCGATATCACCATAAACAGCAACTCCTGCAACCTTACTATCTCGGGGAACGTGTACATTCAAGGCGATTTGGATTTGAGCAAAGGAACTGTACGAGTAGCCGACGGGCTGACCTCCAGACCGGTCGTTGTAGTAGACGGGTCCATTAACACGAGGAACAACCTACAGATTCTCGCTAACGACAACAACATAGGGGTACGCTTTATCAGCTATAAGTGCCGGACCGATGCCAACATTATATCGAACGGCTGTGACAATATTTCAGACTTAGCACTCTATAATTCTAGGGAGGAGACTGTCATCGAGGCCAAATCTTCAAACGGCGCGATTGGTAGCATCTTCCAAGCCTACTGGGGCAAGGTCGACATCGGCGCCAGTGGCACGATTGCCTCGGCCGTCGGGCAAGCGGTTGAATTAAGTGGCAACGGATCAGTCGTGTTCGGCGACACCTTATCATCAGAAGTACTGAGTATTTGGACAATCCGAAGCTATCAGTACGACTTTAATTAAGGCGAGGGGTTACTCAGCCCTGTATTTACCATGAGCATTTTGATATACTGCAAGGAACGTACCTAGGGGCACCGCTGAACTATCGTGGGCAAGAATAACACACAAACTCTCTTTTATAAGGACAAGCCGATCTTCGGGCTTGATGTCGGATTCAACACGATAAAAGTCATGCAGGTAACCCGCGACGGCAAACGTAACGTTGTTACTGGTTACGGAGTCGCCCAGTTCGATGAAAAAGCTATCCAAGAAGGTGTCATCACCGATTACGAAGCACTCGGTAAAGCCGCCAACGAATTGTTCGAAAAGAAAATCATCGGCACCGTCACAACTCGGCGCGTAGCCGCTACCATTCCGGCCGCCAAGGCCTACTCACGCGTCATGACCGTACCGTCCAAGCTAAACAAAAAAGACCTCGACGACGCTGTTAAGATTGAGGCTGAGCAATATATTCCAATGTCGCTCGACGAAATGTACCTCGACTACATGACTAGCCCCGGTCGGGGTGACGAGCAAGAAGTGCTGGTTGTCGCAGTGCCGAAACGGATTGTTGATTCGTACATGCGCTTCTTTGAGCTAATCGGCCTTGAAGTCTGTGCACTGGAGACAACCATCTCGGCCGCAAGCCGTATCATCGCTGTTGCCGAGAATAGCAATGATGTCCCGACTATTCTTATCGACCTCGGTTCGCTATCTGTAGACCTGACGGTGTTTGACAAGATTTTAGTGGTGAACGGTACTATACCCGGTGGTGGCGACAACTTTAGTAGCCGTATAGCTGAAAAGCTGAATATCTCTAAGACTGAAGCCAACACCATGAAGACCAAGTACGGCCTGGGTGTCAGCAAAAAGCAGCCCGAAATACGCGAAGCCCTTAAGCCGCAGCTTGATTCACTTATTAAAGAAATCCGTCGCGTAGTTCGCTACTACGAGGAACGTACCGAGGGTAAATCGACTATCGGACAGATTATCACCATGGGTGGTGGCGCGAATATGCCCGGCCTAGTCGACTACCTGACCGATAACCTACGTATTCCGACCCGCATGTGCAACTTCTGGGGTAGTTTCGAGCTAAACAAGCTACAGCCGCCACATGAGGCCGAACGCACGCTGTACGTTACTGCTGCTGGTGCCGCCATTATCAAGCCCGAGGAGATCTGGTCATGATAAACCTGATGCCTCCTGCTGCCAAAGAATCAATTTTGTTCGCGCGCCGAAACACCATTCTTATCAAATGGATGACCTTCATAGGCTTCGCGGCAGCCGGCGTTGTGCTTATCGCCGCCGCGGGATTGTTTTATCTAAAACA
>CAYQTN010000001.1:4457-20397 GCA_964420445.1 uncultured Candidatus Saccharibacteria bacterium | reverse complement strand
TCCAGTGGATATTACGCCCGAAATGGGCCAGCAGTTTTTCTGACGGGCTGGCATTTTCATCAATCGGCACATCGGTGGCAATCATACCCGCCTCTTTTGCCTCCGGTAGCATACTAAACGTCGCTTGGCTGACTTGCGCGGCCGTCGCGTCATCGATGACATACGGTACCTGCAGGGCCATGCCTAAATCCCAGCCGTGAATAATAAGGTCACCGCCGACCTCGTCAAGATACGCGCGAGCCGATTTATCTCCGTAAGACAGATGCACAACTGCATCCGGCAGGACGATGCTTGCCGCTTCTACTGCCGCCAACGCGTGAGTCCGCCAAGCCGCGTTCGCATCAGTGCCTAATAAGTCGCCGTCGAGGCTGGTACCTACATCGTCTATCGACTTGCCCTGCAACAACGGCGGCACCCAAGCCAATTCGTTAACCATGTGCTGAAGCAACGCACGCACATCCCACTCGCTGCATGGCGTCGCTTGGTCCATGTGCTCCGGCTTCAGATCTTGCATTACCAGATTTACCATATGGACCGCTTTGTGGAACAACTGCTCGTACATGACCGTCGTCCTTTCGTTTCGCTAGCTCAAATGTACACCTGTCCTAAGGGGTCTGCAACTATCAATCTCATATGGCAAAGTTGCCGGCTCGGGCCATTCGTACAGATTCTTTGATGAGCCCAGACAGTACGTCGAGGTCTAAATCTTCAAGATGTTTAAAACGGATGCAGCTTTTTCCTACCGAAACTTTGCCAAGACGCTGTTTGTTGCGCTCTGCAAGATAGCCCTTTTCATCGGCAGCGCTCAAATACACACTGACGTAGTTTTTCTGCGATGCCAGCCCGACGATAGCCCAGTCGCCTTCGCGTCCGCTGGCGTATTTGTAATGAAACCGGCCGTAGCCAATCATGCCGTACAGCATGAATGTTTCGCCTTCGCGGGATAATTCGGGCGCTGCCTGGTGAATAACCTCATCAATGCGGCGAATTATCTGCTTTCGTTCTTCCGGCAGCTCATCAATATATTCCTTCACAGTCTTTGCGTTGCTTTGCATGGCTTCATCTTACTGCGAAACGCCCCATGTGTTAACACGGGGCCATTTGAAATAACCACTGTTCGTTGTACTATTTCCGTAAGCGTAATGAAAGGCTAATAAATGGATGACAACCAAAACGACGACCAGCAACCAACGCTGCCGTCTCCAGAAGAAGATAATTCGACAGAAAACAACCAAGAAGCGCCTGCCAGCGGTGCGGTAATCAGCGGCGGTGTCTCGAAGTCAGCTAGTTTGAAAGATAAACTGTTCGGCAATAAGCGCCTGCTCGCCATTGGCGGCACAACGTTATTGTTACTCGTTGCGGTAGGCGGCTATGTCTTTACCCGCTCCGGCGGCGACGGAGATACCGGCGAGTCAAATGTTGCCCGCCAATCGCAGCCTATTACGGCATCAATCAGCTACGTCGAAGGTTCCGTAGACAAAAAAGTCGGCGAGAGTTACGAACCACTCAAGGTCGACGATGCCTTGGCTGAAGGTGATGTTATACGTACTTCTGGCGTCGCATCACGCGCTACTATTGCCCTAGAGAACGGCAGCTTTACACGTCTTGGGGGTGATACCGAAGTAGCAATAACCAGCCTGCGTTCTGATGAAGTAGTCATTACCCAAGACAACGGTTTAGTATACAGCCGCGTCAGCCCGTCTTCAGGTGGCAATTACGTGGTCGAGACCAGCACCAGTACTTTCAAGGCACTCGGCACTGCATTCAAGACTACAACCGGCGGCGATGAAGAATCGGTAGAGGTCTACGACAGCAAGGTCGAAGAAGCCACTACCAAAAAAGAAGTGAATCAGGGTGAGAAACTCTATGTGAAGAACACGCAAGACACCGCCAAAGAAGGCACCGTCGAAGCACTCGACATCGAGCTCGTGAAAGCAGATAGTTTCGTCAACTGGAACCGTACTGAAGACGAGAAAATCGACGAGTTCAAGGACAAGCTCGGATTCCTAAAAGACGTTACCGTTCCTGAACTCACACTTACCGCACCTGCTAACGGCTCAACAGTAACAGTCTCGTCCAGCAGCAACAGTGGTTCTGTTGTCTTTAAGGGTAAGACCGAGGTGGGCGCCACCGTTACCGTTCAGTCATTATCGACTGCCGGGGCTACACCAGTTGGTATCGAAGTTGGTGCCGACGGAAGCTTCGAAAGCGGTGCGATATCTGGACCCGTCGGGACCGCAAAATTCGAGGTCATAGCCAAAGACACTGCCGGCAATAAGAACAAGCTCCTGGTGTCTGTCACGTTTAAGAAACAGACAGTGGCCAATACCGCTGGGATAACCCTTTCGTACGGCGGGCTTATTGAGGGAAACTACCGCTTCGCTTGGACAACCGGAACCGGATTCGAAGATGCAAGTGGGTTTAAAGTAGTGTGGAACAAGACCGGATCACCGGTATTCGGTACCGACACCGCTCAGTACATCAGCGATCCAAGCGAACGCCAAGCAGGTATACCCAAGACTGAGCTCCAAATGGGGGCTACCTACTACGTTAAGGTTTGCCGATATACAGGCAGTGGTTGCGACACCTACAGCAACCAGGTAAGTTTCACCGTCGGATCGTAGTAAGCAACGTTTTCACGAAAATCTAAAAGCCCCTTTCTCGGGGCTTTTAGATTGGCGGAAGGAGAGGGATTCGAACCCTCGATGGAGTTGCCCCCAAACCGCCTTTCCAAGGCGGCGCCATAGACCACTAGGCGACCCTTCCTTATCTGTACTGCCAATGAACGCTGACTGATTTATATTCTATCAGTCAGCTACTTTATCAAGCCACAATGGCTTGATTTACATCAACCACTCTTGCATCCTTCCAGGGTCTATTCACACTGTTACGAGCGTTCATAAGCATGGCACTTTGCCGATTGACCCGCCAATTATATCTGATAATTGTCTTTTTTACACCTTGAAAGTCTGGTAGTTACTTACGTACACTAGGGGGACAATGCCCGCAGTCATCCAATTAGAAGAAGTGTCCAAAATCTACGGTTTTGGCAACGCTACCACTGTAGCCCTTGAAGATATCAGCCTCAAGGTTGAAAAGGGCGAGTTCGTGGCCATCATGGGACCATCAGGTTCGGGCAAGTCTTCCTTGCTTAACGTCATCGGGCTTTTAGACCGCCCAACGCACGGCACGTACACTCTAAGCGGACGCTTAGTATCGCGTTTGCGACCCAACCGGCTGGCGAAAGCTCGGCGCGACCACATCGGTTTTATCTTCCAATCATTCAACCTGTTGCCCCGCCTGACAGCCCTCGAAAACGTTGCCCTGCCCCTTGCCTACAAAGGCACGACCCAGACCCGGCGGCTCAAGCAGGCCAGCGCCGCGTTGGACCGCGTCGGACTGCAAGAGCGCGAGTACTTTTATCCGAAGGCCCTCAGTGGCGGCCAGGCTCAACGTGTGGCTATTGCCCGCGCTCTCGTCAATAACCCCAGCCTTATTATCGCCGACGAACCAACCGGCAATCTCGACTCGCTCAGCAGCAAAGTTGTTCTGGAGCTGCTCGCCGAACTGCATGCCACCGGCAGCACAATCCTGATGGTCACGCACAATCCGGAGCTGACCCGCTACGCCACTCGTGTCTTGTACATGCATGACGGCTCGGTCGTTTACGACGAAAAGACAAAGCTCGGCGAAGTGCCGGCTCGGGCCCGCAGTGGTGGCGAAATTATGCTCAAGTCAGACGAAGATGAACAGCTCGAGGGCATCTCGGCCTTTATGTCCGCCATTCCGGCTAAGCCCGCGCCGCCAAGGCGGGGGTTGAATCCCAAGAAAAAGAAGAAGCGTGGTACTCGCAAAGCAAAGACGACGCGCAAATCTACAACCCGGAAGGCTCGGTCATGACGCTTCTTCTCAATACCAATGCCCGCATGGCGCTTGAATCCATCCGCAGCAACAAGTTGCGTAGCCTGCTCACTATGCTTGGTATAATCATCG
Organism: uncultured Candidatus Saccharibacteria bacterium; assembly: GCA_964420445.1. Taxonomy (GTDB): domain Bacteria; phylum Patescibacteriota; class Saccharimonadia; order Saccharimonadales; family JACDBH01; genus CAYQTN01. The sequence goes on along the minus strand of CAYQTN010000001.1, from coordinate 16,404 downwards.
GTGTTTCATCTGTTATTTTGACCGTTTCTTTAGGCGAAGGCATACGCCGCCAGGTTGCAAACACCGACGGTTCGAGTGCCAACAACCTGCTAACTGTTCGCTCCGGCCGCATATTGACGCGTGATAAAGACGGCAATATAGCCCAAGTAAACTACCTCGCTTCGTTTGGCAGTAACAGCCTAACGCAGAAAGATTTAGAAGCCTTGCAACGGCTACCTGAAGCGGAAAATGTCGTCCCCCTAGGAACTATTTCCGGCCTACCGACGAATTACGAAAAAGAGGAATATCGTGATGCAACTATCATTGCCACCAGCTCCCAACTACCTGCCGCGCTGGACCAAAAAATCGCCTACGGGAATTTCTTTGATGATGAGACAAACGGTCGCAATATAGCCATCATTGGTCAGCGTGTGGCCGAGGAATTATTTAAAGAAAATGTGCCGCTAGGAAAACTGCTCACCATACGCGACCAAGACTTTGTCGTTGGCGGTATTTTTGAAGAGTTTGACAGCGATCCGCTCAACAACGTCGCCGATCTAAATAACGCCATCTTCATCTCATACAACACGGCACGCCTACTGATTGGTGGCAACCCATCAATTTATCAGTTCTTTATCTCTCCGAAAGACGGCACGTCAATCGAACAGCTCGCCACCGCCAGCCAAGAGGTCTTACTCGAAACACATGGCGGCCAAGAAGACTTCACTATCCTTCGGCCAGATGAGGCTGTAGTCGTGGCCCGCGATACGCTGGCCATGGCGACCGCTTTTGTTGCCGGCATTGCCGCCATATCGCTGATTGTGGGCGGCATCGGCATCATGAACATCATGTTTGTATCCGTCACTGAGCGGACGCGCGAGATTGGGGTGCGCAAAAGCCTCGGCGCGACCAACCGGCAAATATACAGCCAGTTCCTGATAGAGGCCGGCGTGCTGAGCGTCGTCGGAGGTATCGTCGGCGTACTTATTGCGGTCGCTATTAGTGCCGGCATATCCGTAACTACAGACTTGCAACCAACCCCGACATGGCAAATCGTACTGCTGGCGGTAGGCGTATCAGGAGTTGTCGGTGTTATTTTTGGCACTGCGCCGGCTATCAAAGCCGCCCGCAAAGATCCGATTGAATCTCTCCGCTACGAATAGCTAAATTAAATTATTGACTGACCAGCCTGCAACGACGAGCAAGTTACACGAAATACCAACGGACTGGGCGACAATCAGCGGCTTTTGGTTGTGCTGGATTGCATAGACCAGCCAAATAACACCAATGAACGAAAACAGTATCCAAGTACTGACCGCCAATCCCGGGGCGTCACTTTCCCAGGCACGGATAATCTGAGGAACTACCGCCAAGTTTCCGCCGACACCAACAACATAGGCCATTTTATCGACCGTTCGGCGCGCCTTTCGCTTGCGTAGCAGCTTATGAATACTTAGATGGTGAGCTGGGTGAGCCATTTAACCAAGCTCCGCTTTCAGTTTTTCGATAAGGTCGACCGGACTTGGGTTAAGCCCGTTTAATAGCGCTAGGTAAATTGAGACGAAGTCCCCGAGCGCAACTGTGTAAAGTAACTGCTCGAGCATGCCGTCGCCCTTCGCGTCTACGACATGCGGCTGCGGCCAGCGTCCACTTAACAGCTTATCGGTCACGGTAAAGCGCTTCTGCACGCGTGGGTGCTCCAGCTCGCTCCGAAGCTCAACAACCGCGTACGGTTTATCTATCGGGTGCGATGTCCAACCGAGGAACTCATTGTGATTGAACTCGGGAAACGCGTTGCACCAGGCGACATTTTTAGCGTTCTCGTTGAAGCTGATTTTCCACTTATACGCCGCCGGAAATAGCTTCGGCCCGCCGTAAATAACCGGCGATTTGCCCGACATCTCGAGCGCCAGCTGCTTGGCAGGATTTTGTGCCGTCGGCACGTCCGGCCGCCACTGCGCGACTTCCCTGTCCAAGAACTCGGCGGCCTCGTGCAGGGCTTGTTCGGCAGAATCGGCGGCGACCAACTTGGCGCGCTCCAAAATTGTGACCAATGCCTTCAAACCGTAGAGTACGGCGTGGCGTGGCTGATAGCCGTTTGGTAGCTTGGCGAACGGATAACCCTTCTCATTGGCGATGGCCTCAAGCTTGCCGCCTGATGCGATAACAACGATATGGGCGTTCTTCTCGGCCGCCTTGTTAAGCGCCTCAACCGTTTCTTCGGTGTTACCGGAGTAGCTGCTGGCGATGAACAACGTTTTGTCAGATACATATCCCGGAATCGCATAATCGCGGCTAATTTCGAATGGCAGCGTATAACCCGGCCATGTCAGGCTCAATAACGCTGCCAGTGCCGAGCCTCCCATACCGGCAAACACGATGTTATCAACCTTGAAGTCCAGCGGCGGGATGTCAAACTCATGTGTCAGCTGCCGTCCTTGTTTCTCGGCTATGCCGAGCGCGTCTTGGGCGTCTTTTTCGTGGATGTATTTCAGATCGTCAAGCATTGTCCCACTCCCTACTCAAATTATAGTGCTTATGGTACATTGTAAGGTAATAAGCTAAGCAAGCAAACGAGGAGAAGATAGGTGGGTATCTTTGGCAGTGACAGAAACAACCAAGTGGCCCAGCCGGCCACTGATCAGCCTATCCCTCAAAACACGCCGAGCCAGCAGTCGTACATAGACGACGTCATGCCCGCACAGGCAAACGGAAACGACCCTGTCATGCAGCAATCAGTCAATGATTTGTTGTCTCAGACCGCACCGACCATGGACGACACAGACGCCCCGGCCGATGATTACCTCCTCGCTACAAACCCAATACCTGAGCACGAGGAGCACACTGAACATAACGAAGCGCCACAGCCCGAGGCACCCCAGCACCACGAAGAGCAGCCTTTAGAATCAACCGATGACCTGACGGCTATCAAACAGCAAGCTCTGCAGCAATTATCGCCGCTCGTGAACCATTTGGAGCAATCTCCCGAAGAGCGCTTCCATACGACCATGATGATGCTACAGGCAACCGATGACCAGAGCCTGGTCAAGACTGCCTACGAAGCAGCTCAGGCTATCACCGATGAGAAAACTCGGGCGCAGGCACTGCTCGATATCGTCAACGAAATCAACTACTTCACACAGCAAAAGAAATAATCATCTCGGCAACTAAAAAACCGCTGTAATTTGGCAGCGGTTTTTTAGTTGAAATCTAGCTCTTGTTATCGCGATGTCTTTGCACGAGGTAGTGCGTACCGCCCGCTACGGTACTCACGCCGGCGAATATGCCAATGAGGCTTCCGGCGCCGGTATTTGGTAGCTCGTCAACACCCGTGCCAGCCAATGGACGAGATTCAGTAACAGGAGCTTCGTCGTCTTCAGAGTCGGCAGGAGGTGTTGCAGGCTCGGCCGTGTCACCGGCGGGAGGCGTGGGGTCAACACTCTCGTCGCCATTGTTCGTATCAGGGCCACCGTCGAATGTCGGCAAGTCTGCAGCATCGCTGCCTTCGCCCTGCGATACTTCGTCGTTGTCCGTAATGGAGTTATACGCCCAGCGGCCAGCAAAGAATAATCCGATAATCAGCGCGGCGACAACTAAGATAGAGACCAGCGCCAACAACCATGCCAAACCTGTGCGGTCACGACGTTCGGCTTCGTAGTACTTATCAACTTCCGGAAGGACGGATTCTTTTTTACGGCGAAAGAGTGCCATGGCTGTTCTTACCTCTTTAATTTACTGCATAATACTATAATCTGGATATATTTTCAATCTTACCTTCTAGAACAGTAAAACAGCCCCGATTGTCGGGGCTGTTTAAACTTACTGAGTCTCAAGAGACTACATCATGCCGCCCATGCCGCTCATGTCGGGCATGGCTGCGGATTTCGGTTCGGGTACATCAACCACGAGCGCGCCCATGGTCATGCTGGTACCGGCAATGCTAGCTGCATTTTGAACCGCTTCTTTGGTGACACGGGCCGGATCAACCACGCCGTTCGCCTTCATATCGACTAGCTTGCTCGGATCGTTGACGTTTACGCCCTGCCCCGGCTTGCCCTTTTTCACTTGCGGCAGCCATTCGTCGGCGTTAAGGCCGGCGTTCGTTAGCAAGATTCGGAAAGGCTGCTCCAACGCGTTTGCAAGGATGGTCTTGCCTGCTGCAACGGTCGCATCATCTTTCGGGTCAACCTTGATAGCGCTGGCAAGATTGATGAGCGTGACACCGCCACCGGCAACGATACCTTCGTCCAAGGCGGCCTTCACGGCGGCAACGGCATCATCGACGCGGAACTTCTTTTCTTCAATTTCGGTCTCGGTGGCACCACCGACTTTTATGACGGCAACTTTGCCCGATAACGCCGCGCGGCGCTTCTCGAGCTGTTCACGGTCGTATTCTGAGCTTGCGGCAGCGACTTGCCCGTCAATTTGGGTGATACGGGCTTTGATAGCCGCAGCCGTTGCGCCGCCCTCAATAATCGTCGTTTCATCTTTGGTAACAATCACCTTGCGGGCAGTACCGAGGTAATCCTCACCGACAATGTCGAATGAATCGTGCAGGTCAGTGCTGTTTACGATACCGCCGGTAAGCACGGCGATGTCGTTCAAAATATCTTTGCGGCGCTCGCCAAAGCTTGGTGCCTTGATGGCGACAATGTTCAACACGCCCTTCAGTTTGTTAAGCACCAACGTCCCCAGCGCCTCACCTTCGACGTCTTCGGCAATGATGACTAAGTCTTTCTTGCCAGTTTGGGCTACTTTTTCAAGGACTGGCAAGAACTCTTGGATGGAGCTGATTTTCTTGTCGGTAATGAAGATGTGCGGTCGGTCGAGAACGGCTTCCATGCGAGTGGTGTCGGTCACCAGATACGGGCTGACAAAACCTTTTTCAAACGTGAAGCCTTCAACGACTTCGCTTTCTAATGCCAGGCCTTGGCCTTCTTCAACAGTGACGACACCGTCTTTGCCGACTTTTTCAATCACGTCGGCGATGAGGTTGCCGATTTCGGCATCACCAGCCGAGATGGTCGCAACTTCGGCGACACGTGACTTCTTGCCTGCAATGTCTTCTTTCAGGCTATCGAGGCCTTTGATAACATCGTGTGCGGCAGCCTCAAGGCCTTTGCGCAAAAGCATCGGGTTGTGTCCGGCGGCAATCAGCTTGTTGGCTTCGCTCAAGATGTGATAGGTCAGTACCGTCACGGTAGTGGTTCCGTCACCAGCGACATCGTTCATTTTGTTGGCGGCCTGTTTGATAAGCTCGGCGCCAACCTTGTAGCCCAAGGTTTCGTCATCGACATCGGCGATATCTACGCCTTTCGCAACGGTTACACCGTCGTGTGTAACGGTCGGATTACCATAACTCTTGCTAATAACAACGTTACGGCCCTTTGGACCCATTGTTGTTTTGACTGCGTTGTATAAGATCTCCGCGCCAGCGAGTACTCGGCGGCGGGCATCTTCGTCATAAAAAACTTTCTTAGCCATTTTATCTCCTGCTGAATCTATTTAACGGTTGCGTAAATGTTTTCTTCCGAGACAAGCACATACGTCTTGCCGGCCAACTTGACCTCGGTATGGCTATAGCCGCCATAAATGACGCTGTCGCCTACCTTAACCTGCATAGCGATGCGCTCATTATCATCACCTACTTTGCCGGGGCCAACGGCTACAACCTTGGCAGCTTGCGGCTTTTCTTTGGCGGCTTCAGGCAGGTAGATACCGCTGGCGGTCTTGGCCTGAGCCTCTTCGGGAACGACGACAACGTAGTCGTTCAACGGTTTGATCGGGACGCTCATATCACTCCTCCTTTTGAAGTTTGTTGTTTGATTCAGAAAAAATGATTGGTGATTCTCGCAAAGACCACCAATTCAGCACTCATAATAGCCGAGTGCTAATTTTACTGTCAAGCCTGCATGATGGTGGAGACTTTGGCTACGATTTCATCCAAGCGTTCTTTGCTGGCTGCCTCGGCATTGAGCCGCATAACAGGTTCAGTATTGCTTGCCCGAACGTTGAACCAAAAATCCGGACAATCGATGGTGATACCGTCGAGAGTATCAACACTACCCTCAGGAAACGCCTCTTTGAGATCACTAAAAACTTCCTCACGTTCGCGCGAAGTCTCGAAATTCCTCTCCGGAATCATCTCGTACAGACGTACTTCGTCGACTAGCTCGGATAATTTCTTACCGGAGTCAGTGATGGCTTGCATAGCCGTCAAGGCTACAATAAGCCCAGAATCTGCGTCGTAGTTTTCTTTGTAGAAAAAGTGCCCTGTGGTTTCACCGCCAAACACACCGCCGAGCTCCCGTAGTAACTTCCCGACGTTCACTCTGCCCGCCTTAGACCTGACGGGATTACCGCCCCACTTCCGAATTAATTCTACGGTAGCCCTGCTGGTACGGACGTCGTGGACGATTGTACTTCCTGGGTACCTTTTGAGATACAGTTTGGCGACAATACTCATGAGGTCTGTGCCCAAAACGGGCCGTCCCTTGTCGTCTACAAATACCGCCCGATCACCATCACCATCAAAAGCAATTCCGAAATCCAGAGATTTATCTGTTACTTTGTCGGCTAGATCCTTCAGATTTTCCATCTTTTGAGGATTGGCCTCGTGATTCGGGAATGTGCCGTCAAGCTCAAAGTACATCTGCTCAACCTTGAGCGGTAGCTTGGGAATAATGTACGGCAAGATCTTGCCAGCCATTCCGTTGCCCGCATCAATCGCGACAGAGAAAGGCGCAAGCTGCTCAATAAACGTCAAACAGTGGGTTACCCAGTCGGAATTTATATCTTTCTGTATGAGCTGCCCCTCTTTAGCTGCCGGAGTGCCTAGCTCGCCGGCCAAGACGGCGTCCCGGATTTTATCGAGTCCTGCATCGAGCCCAACCGGCGTCACTTTATCTCTGTATAATTTAATGCCGTTCTCGTCACCGGCGTTATGGCTTGCGGTGATTACTGCTCCGCCGGCAAGATTGTACTTGCCGACCGCAAAGTAACTCATGTCGCTGGTGATAAGCCCCAAATCCCACACGTCCCGACCCTGCCCCCTTATACCGGCAATCAGCGCATCAGCCAACTTGCTACTATCCGGTCTCATGTCTCGACCGACCGCGACAGCACCTTCGGTTGGCAACCAGTCGGCAAATACCCGGCCGATTCCTTCGCACAGCTCTTCCGTCAACTCCGTGCCAACTTTGCCCCGCACGTCATACGATTTAAAAATATCTGCTATAGCCACGATTCACCTCCGATTTGGTATTTAGAAATCAGTCTGTCAGCTATTGTAACGTACCTGCATGCGTCTTGCCGTGAGCACAAAAAAAGCCATCGTCATAATGGCTCTATAAAGAGAAAAGAAGTTGCTCTAGAGGTCTACCGGACGCGACTGTCCTGCTATGATACGACGCTGCGGTACCACTTCCATATTGACGAGGTTTTCATAAATACTCGCCAATGCCGGCAAGCCCGAATCGACACGCTTGTAGAACATGCCGTCGCCCATTCTAACCGTTTCAGTGTCAGACTCTCCACCGACGAGGTCTTCGATGGTATCAAACTCGGTCACTTGGCCACCGTCGCTCAGAGTGGTGTAGGCTGAGAATCCCGTCTCTGAGATAGCGTAGCGTGTCTTGTCGCCGTGAATGTTGCGGTGCTCGATGTAAACGCCTGAGCTCGGGGGGATGGGGTCGGCCGCAAAATTGAACTCAGCTGGTACCGCCACGTGCACCAGCAGTTCATCGCTACCCGAAGCTGCCTCTCCGGACTGCAGGCGAAGCTTCATAACAAGCGAGCTCTGAAATGCGGGCTCAATATCGGCGCCTTCGGCAGTCGCGTCCTCAGGCACTGCCAACATATCTTCAAGAATGTAATAATCAAGCACGTCCCCTTCTTGCACACCGACAATCAAGGCGGCCTCGTCAAGCCTGCGGTCTTCTTCTAGAAAAACCCCCATCGCATGCGTGACGTAAGCTACAATAGCCGCGCACGTTTCGGCGCTCTTCTCAGCGAGCTCCCGTGTGGCGGCTTGGTTTAGTTCCGATACATCCGGTCGGGCCGGAAAATGGTCATACGAACTCATTAGTGCATATTATCCCAATAATTATAAGTATTGTCAAATATTTCCGGTTGTGGTATTTTATGTGCAATCCATCCACTAGCAACTGGGGGAATCCCATGCACATCAACAATCAGGGGAACACGGCAACATTCGAGGTACGTCTGACGAACTTCGGATACACGCGTGAGCAGGCAGAACAGGTCGAGCGTGAGGTGCTTCGGCGCTTCAAGCAGGTCATCGAGACCGATCTGTCCATGAAGACGCTGACCCTCAAGGTCACCGGCAACTTCGACCAGCTCACGGACCGCGCGTTCACGATCGCAGTCGACCTGCTCAAGAACAGGGTCACGATCTTCGTGAAGGACCAGGCCGAGACCATCGGCATCCTCCAACCCGCGGCCATCGCCGTTCCCTGAACGGATCGGATACCCGGTACGGGCTCCTAAGAGACAACGGCGTCTCCTAGGCAGCCCGTCCGGGTTCCGGGCTTGGTTTTATAGAGTGCTTTTGCACTCCGGTACCAGTGAGCTTGCAGGCGTTTAACGTTTGCGACATACCCCCCTCACCCACCCCACCGTCCCACATAAACCAAGCCCGCTTTCACCCTCCTGCCCCCCGTACGCCCGCCTCCTTAAACAGGCGGTTTTTTGTTTTAATGGCATGCTACAATCTGATAAGCCTTATGCCAAACATCAACATGCAGGTACTCATGTCGGGTGCCGATTACTTCAGCGACAAGCAAGCTATCAACGCCCATATGGACGACCGTGTGGCAGTCGATATCCAAAAAGCCGTCAGTGAGCATCAATCTATCCGCGAAGCTTTGGAGGCGGCCGGTGTTGCAGTTATCAAAGTTGACCCGCCGAAAGAGTGCCAAGACGGTGTCTACACCGCCAACTGGGCGCTGGTACGCGGCAACAAGGCCGTCATGTCGCGCCTGCCCAATGCGCGCAAAAACGAAGAGCCCTATGCCGAAAACGTGCTACGTGACATGGGCAAAGAAGTTATTCATGTACCCCAAGGCTTAAAATTCAGCGGCCAAGGCGACGCCCTACCGTGCGGCAACCTGTTGTTCGCAGGCTCAATGTACCGGACTGACTTAGCCGCTCACCGCTTCTTAGCGGACACGCTCGGCTACGAAGTTATCAGCCTGCAAACCAAGCCAAAACGACGCTGGTTCGGCTACGGCCCAACCGTCACAAACAAAGCCAGCGGCTGGCCGGACAGTTATTACTACGATATCGACTTGGCGCTGGCCGTCATAAAATCCCCTGATGCCGTCGCTCCGGGCCTCATCGCCTGGTGCCCGCAAGCCTTTTTGCCTGATAGCGCCGCCAAAATCCGCTCCTTGCCGGTCGATAAAATAGAGGTTGGCTTTAACGAGGCCCAGCATGCCTTTGCCTGTAACCTAGTGAGCACTGGCGAAACAGTGGTTATGAGTGCCTTCGCGCCTAAGTTTAAAGCCGAGCTAGAACAGCGCGGCTTTAGCGTCGTTACCCCTGTTGTTACTGAACTCGGCAAAGGTGGCGGGTTTATTCGCTGCACCACCCTCACACTCGACAACGTGTAAGTTTAAGCTTTGAGATTTCGAAGTATATCGCGGGCGGTGCTAATCTCGTCCCAAGGGTGTTCGCCGTCAGCCCGCTCGATGGTCTTCTCATGCCCTTTGCCCAGCAATAAGACGGTGTCGCCAGTGTGGGCGCGCTTAAATGCAAACTCGATGGCCTCGGTACGATCATGTACCAAAAACAGATTTTTGTCTCTGACCTTACCGGCTTCTTCGGCACCACCGGCAATCATGTCCATAATCAGCTTGCCGTCGATATCACGGTCATCTTCTTCGGTCACCACCACTTCGTCGGCGTACTCGCCGGCCAGTCGGCCCTGTATGGCTCGTTTCGCTTCGTCGCGGCGGCCAGCAGAACCAAACAGTACAATCAGCTTGCCCTTTACAACAGGCTTCAAATCTTTGAATAACTTCTCAAAACTGTCTGGCGTGTGCGCAAAATCAACAATCACATCAAAGCCTTGACCTTCATCAACTGGGTCCATACGTCCCTCAACTCTTGTCAGCGCCGCGATGCCTTTCTCGATTTCTTCTTTGGTTAGCCCAACAGCACCACCAACAGCGGCGGCGGCCAAGCTGTTATAAACATTAAAGTTGCCAGGAATGTGGCACTCAATGCGCAGTTCCCTGTCCTGAAAAACAGCTTTGTAGCGCGAACCACCTGGGGTCAGCTTAACGTTCTGTGCCCGAAGATCGCCCTTGTCTACCCCGTAGGTAATCGGGCGCTTAATGTCACTCATAAATAGTTCCGCACTGGGGTCTTCGGCGTTAATAATACCGATACGTTTGCCCGCCTGGTTTTTGTTGGCAAGCTGAAACAGTTTGCGCTTGGCGTCTCGGTAGCGCTCGAAGGTGCCATGGTAATCAAGGTGTTCATGCGTGACATTGGTCATCACCACCACCGAATACGGAATACCCCAGATACGGTTTTGAGCCAGCGCGTGGCTGGTAGTCTCGAGCACTATCCAGTCTACCCCTTGGGATTTCATCCACTTCAAGCGTTCAATAAGTTCGCGGACCGGCACGTTGGTCATGTGGTGTATTTGGGGCCTGATATCGGTGCCGACACCATACGCCACTGTGCTCATCAGCCCGGCGTTAAAGCCCGCCTCGGTAAGCATCTTATGGATCATAAACGTCGTCGTGGTCTTGCCGTTCGTGCCGGTGACGCCAATAACCTTCAGTCCCCGGGCCGGAAAACCGTTTATGGCGTGCAAGGCCATCGCCTCGAGCAAGTGGCCAATCGGTTCAATCTTCCTAAACAGCGACTTCGGTAGCAGTTTCTTGAGCAGTGTTTTCATAGTTCCCCTCTTTGGCTTCAAGTATACTTGAAGTAAATGAAAATAGTGGGAATCGAAACGTCGTGCGACGAAACGGCAGCGGCGGTCGTCGAGATTGACGACCAGCTAGACTGCACCCTGCTATCCAACGTCGTAGCCAGTAGCATGGATCTGCATGCCCAGTACGGCGGCGTCGTACCGGAGATTGCCGCCCGCAGTCACATCGAAGCCATCACTCCTGTCATAAACGAGGCTGTTACCCCCGTTGGCTGGGATAATATTGATGCCATCGCCGTTACGTACGGCGCGGGGCTAGGCGGCAGTCTGCTGGTTGGAGTCATGACCGCCCGCACGCTGGCTATTGCTAAAAATAAGCCCTTATATGCCTGCAATCATGTCGAGGGGCACGTCTACGCCAATTTCATCACCGCTGTCTCCCCTGCCCTGTCGGAGTCGTTTCAGTTGCCTGCTACCGCGCCGGTATTCCCGCTACTGGCGCTAATCGTCAGTGGCGGACACAGCCAGTTAGCTCTGTTCCGAAACCATTTTGATTACGACCTCCTCGGCCAAACCCAAGACGACGCCGTTGGCGAAGCGTTTGACAAGGTCGCCAAAATTATTGGCCTGCCCTACCCCGGTGGCCCTTCGGTCGGCAAAAAAGCCCTGGAGGGTAATCCCAACGCTTTCGAGCTACCCAAAGCCAAGATGGCGCACAAATATGATTTCTCATTCTCCGGGCTCAAAACAGCCGTTCTAAGGCAGGCTCAAGCAATGGTAGGTCAGGACTTCACCTTTCCCTCTAAAAACCTGCCAGAGGCCCTCCAAGACGCCCAGAAGGCAGACATTGCCGCCGTATTCCAGCGTGTAGCCATCGAAACTGTCGTGGATAAGGCGCTGATGGCATTTGAAGAGTTCTCCCCTGCCTCAGTTGTCATTGCCGGCGGGGTAGCCGCCAGCCCGGAGCTCAGACGCCAGCTAGAGGAACGCTTGCCGATAAGCATCCAGTATCAAGATCCTGCCCTGATGGAATGGATCGGCACCGGGATGTTCAAGACGAGC
>CAYQTN010000001.1:0-4447 GCA_964420445.1 uncultured Candidatus Saccharibacteria bacterium | reverse complement strand
TCAAAGCAAAATTAGGCCAACCAGTCGCCGACCCCTATAGCCTCTCTATCGAACCTAACTTATCAATGTAATCAAAGTCTGTTTTGTCAATGTTGCTTATGCTCCTGCTAGGGTATACGCTGGTAGATGAAAACAAACAACTGCTTGCCCTTTCACAGGGGTCGTACCTTATCTAAAAAGCAGTCGAGGTAAAAAACTATTTACCTTTTCATGTGAAAAGGCGTGTATATATTGCGCGCCTTTTTTCATGTGAAGGACAGGGAAGTGTACCCGAGCGAACAGTGGTATAATCTATAGCAATGAATCTACCCAAAACATACGAGCCTCAGCAGTACGAGACGATGATTTACGACCTCTGGGAACAGGGGGGCGCATTTGTGCCCAAAGGTGAAGGCAAGCCGTTCACTACCATCATGCCGCCGCCGAATGCCAACGCCAACTTGCACATCGGCCACGCTCTCAATAACGCGTTGCAAGATATCGCTGTCCGCTACCAGCGCATGCAGGGAAGACCGGCGCTATTCCTGCCCGGCGCTGACCACGCCGGTTTCGAGACACAGGTTGTCTACGAAAAACACCTGGCCAAAGAAGGGAAGAGCCGGTTTGATTTTTCCCGTGAAGAGCTATACGCCCTGATTTATGATTTCGTTCAAGCCAACAGGGGCAACATGGAGCGCCAGGTACGCTCGATGGGTGTAAGCGTCGATTGGCAGCGAACGGTATTTACCCTAGATGAACGCGTTGTCTCGACCGCATACGATACGTTCAAAAAACTCTGGAACGATAAGCTCATCTACAGAGGTGAGCGTCTCGTTAATTACTGTACGTTCCACCGCACCAGCTTTGCCGATATCGAAGTTGCCTACGAAGAGCGTGTCAGCCCGCTGTACTACCTAAAATATGGCCCATTCACGCTCGCCACCACCCGGCCGGAGACAAAGTTCGGTGATACGGCAGTTGCCGTGCACCCCGACGATGAACGTTACAAAGAGCACATCGGCAAAGTCATCACCGCCGAAGGTTTAAACGGACCATTCGAGATACGAGTCGTCGCCGACGAGTACGTTGATGCGGACTTTGGAACAGGGGCAGTCAAGATTACACCTGCCCATGATTTTAATGACTGGGAAGTTGCACAGCGCCATAACCTGGAGGCCGTCCGGGTCATCAACCACGACGGCACCATGAACCACCGGGCAGGGCAGTTCGAAGGCATGCCGGTTGCCGAAGCCAGAAAAGCCGTAGCCGACGCCCTCAAAGATAAGGGACTGCTCGAAAAAGTAGACGAGAGTTACAAAAACAGGGTAGGGGTTTGCTATAAGTGCGGCACCGTTATCGAGCCCATGCTGATGGATCAGTGGTTCATTGACATGAAACGCTTGGCTGAGCCAGCCATCAAAGCGTTAAAGGCAGATAAGATCGCATTTTACCCCGCTCAAAAGCGCGAGCAAGTTATTAGCTACCTGGAGACAGTAAAAGACTGGAATATCTCGAGACAAATTGCCTGGGGCATCCCGATTCCGGCCTTTCAGAATGTGGATGATAGCGACGATTGGATTTTTGATGATCGCGTCAAAGAAGAAACCATCGAAATAGACGGCAAAACCTACCGCCGTGACCCTGATGTTTTTGACACCTGGTTTAGTAGCGGCCAGTGGCCGTTTGTCACACTTGGTTATCCTGACAATCCGGACTTTGCGCAGTTCTACCCGACGACGCTCATGGAAACCGGCATCGATATCTTGTATCAGTGGGTTGCCCGCATGATTTGCCTCGGCATATACGTAACAGGGAAAATTCCATTCGAAGATGTCTACCTGCACGGTATGGTCAGAAGCGAAGACGGCCGCAAGATGAGCAAATCCCTCGGCAACGTTATAGACCCGAACGACATTATCTCCGAGTTCGGCTCTGATGCTCTGCGTATGGGCATTATCGCCGGGCGCAGCCCCGGCTTTAGTGCCGCGTATGCTCCAGGCAAGATTACCGCCGCTCGTAACTTCTGCAACAAGCTTTGGAATGTCGCCCGTTTTGTCGAGGGAGTCATCGGTGACGAGTTCGATAAGCGGCATAAGGCAGCACCCGAGACGTTAGCTGATCACTGGATATTGTCAAGATTACAACATGCTGAAGAAAAGATACGTAGTGACCTTGAGGCCTACCGTTTCTCTGAGGCCTACGACACCTTGTATCACACCCTGTGGGACGATTTTGCCGACTGGTACATCGAAGCTAGCAAGACCAGCCCGAACCACGGCGTCTTGGCTCACGGGCTGGAAACACTCTTAAAACTTGCCCACCCATTTGCTCCATTCGTGACCGAAACAATCTGGCAGACGCTGAAGTGGGAAAAAGACACCATGATTATTACCAGCGCTTGGCCGCATGTTACTAAGGGTAACAAGACCGAGAGTACCGCTTTTGAGGCCATCAGAGGCCTCGTAAGCGAGGCTCGCGCCATGACGCGTAATCTTAACCTCCGTAAGCCGAATCTTTACCACAGCGGCTCTACGCTGCTTAAAGAGCATGGTGACCTGATTGCCCGTTTAGCCCACTTGCAAAGCGTGACTGAAGTCAGTGCCGGCACCGGCTTACACCTGACTCAGACCGGCGAAGACTGCTGGCTCGATGTCGACCACGAAACAGCGCGCAATTACATCGGTAAACTCGAGGCTCAACAGTCAGAAGAAGCCCTCAGTGTCGAGCGCCTAAAAGCCCGTCTTGCCAATAAATCATACGTAGATAACGCGCCAAAACAACTGGTGGCAGAAACAAAACATCAACTAGAAACTTCCGAGCAACGCTTAAAGCAGATTACTGCCGAGCTGGATAACTTTACTACGGCGTCAAAAGAACTTTCTTCGGATAATTAGTACGAGGTTGTTGGCTGCTGTTGTTCAGGGGTCACAACGGGAGCCGGCTGCTCGGGTTGCGGCGTTGGGGCAGGGGTAGTTCCGGCATCGGCAGGCTCGAGCGCTTGGCGGACGCGCGCGACCGATTCTTCTGGACGAAAATCATCAAACCACATCACCTTCCACCCCATATGCTCGGCAGCCATTACATTGGCCCGGGAGTCGTCAATAAGCAGGATTTCGTCGGCCGGTACGCCGGCTTGCGTTTGGGCAATTTCATAAATCTGCCGTTCCGGCTTGATTGCGCCCACCTTAGACGAATCAACAATTGAATCATATGACACCTTAGGCAACAAACCACTTGCCAGCATGTCGTCTATAAAGCCCGGCATGATATTGCTCAAAAGGCCGACTTTGTAGTTATCAGACGCCCAGCGGACAAGCTCATGCATCTCTGGTATCGAGTCAATGGCCTGTAGGTAATACTGTTTCCAGTCCACCATGTGCTGCAATTGCTCGGCCATCAGGCGATTGAACTCGTCCAGCGGTATTTCGCCGCGGCAAACAGCGTCATTGTAGTGCCAAAACGTCGTCTCGATTCTGTCGGCGGACACGCCGGTTTCACGCGACAACTCGGTAAAGGCCCGGTGAAAGAAACGCACCAGACAACCGTTTATATCGAAGTACACAAATGTCACCCCATTTTTGCTACGACTTTTGGCTTTCGGCGCATCAACCGTACCGACACTGCCCATAATAACGTCAAGCGTCGTGCCCAGCACATCGGCCAAGCGCTGGATTGTGAAGACAGATGGCGACTTGATGGCTCCGCGCTCAATCTTGGCTAAGGTAGAGTAAGAAATACCTGCCCGCTGACATAATTCCTGCTGTGTCAGTCCGGCCGCCACGCGTGCAGACTGCAGATGCCTACCCAAACTCTGCTCATCCATATATAGCAGTATGATACTAGTTTGCGAGCGACAATGCTACACGAAATAGGTACTAAACGGCTAGTTACATCACCATGCCAGCAATAATTAGTATTAGTATGAAGATAAGCACACCACTGACAGCGGCTCCGGATAGGGCGCTTTTGGTATTACCACCGGTAGTTTTCATAAGTTTGTTATAAATCCAGGCGCTGGCGCTGACAGCGACCAGCAGGGCAAGCAGGGCATTACTCATTGATTTGTATCCTTTCTGCGATTTCGGCCAGTGCGGCGTGATCGGGCTCTGTCGGCCGTTCGTTTCTTTTTTCTATAGCGGTATAAAAATCGACTTCGGTGGAGCTGGGCATGATATGTACGTGGGCGTGCGGGACCTCGTAACCCATGATAACCGTGACGGCCTTGCGCATCTGATAGACCTGCTTGAGCCGTCTGGCAACCTTCTGAACAGTTGCAAACAACGCCTGATAATCTTCCTCGGGTAGCAGCTCAAAATCATCAACCTGCTTTTTGGGTACTACCAGCACATGGCCCGGCATAAGCGGACGAATATCTAAAAAAGCGATAGTGCGCTCGTCTTCGTACACCTTATGGCATGGAATCTCCCCGGATATGATTTTCGTAAAGATGCTCGGTTCCATAACAGAT